>JASHSE010000635.1 GCA_030036975.1 Xanthobacteraceae bacterium
GGTTCGTTGCGGCGCCCCTGCATCGATGCCGCTGACCTTCGTTACCGTCAATGAGCCTTCGACGGCGCACTCCTGGCGACCGAAACCTGCACAAGGCCGGCCATGAAGCCACCTGCTACACCGCTTTCTGATCGAAACGATGCTCGACGTGAAAAGACTTCGCCGTAATTCGCCACGCGCCGTCAATGAGGTGGAACGCAAGATAATCCAAGTAGAGGATAGCATCGACCCGGACCCGGGCTTTAACAAGCGCCTGAGAGGGCGACGCGAAGTCGATGAGAAGGATTTCCTGGTGCCGTGGCGCATCTTTCGCCTTGGGCGAGGGGTTCGCGGCGAGAACCTTTCTGTATTCGGCGGCGGCAAGGACACGCAGGTTGCCATCCCGAAATCCGTGCAGTTGCGCAGTGGGTGCGAATACTTGATCGAAGCGGTCGACGTCAGAATCGAACATCGTGTCAAAATACCGCTCGACGGCTTCGATCAGTGACTTGGGCGTTGCGGCAGTCGTCATGGCCGGCTCCAATACGTAGGCACGTGCAACGGTCGCACAGCGGGGCGCGGCATGTCCTTGCGAACTGTGCTATCAAGACCCGGCATAGCGCAACATTTCACCCTTTGAGAGCCGTAAAAGCGGCAGCCATGCCAAAACAAGTTTTGGATGCCATCGATCGCCGGATCATTGCCGAATTGCAGGCCGACGCTCGACTGAGCAACGTCGATCTCGCCGACCGGGTTGGATTATCGCCGTCGCCATGTCTGCGCCGGGTGAAGCGGCTGGAACGCGAAGGATACATCGAGGGTTACAGAGCGGCATTGCGACGTGAGCGGATCGGTCTCGGCTTCTCGGTCTTCATTGCAGTAAAGATCGACGACCATGCGAACGAGCGCGCGCTGAAGTTCGAGAAATCGATCAATGCCATGCCCGAGGTGATCGCCTGCCATCTGGTATCCGGCGAGGCCGACTACTTCCTTGAGGTCGTTGTGCCTGATTTGGAGCACTATCGGCGCTTTCTCGTCGGCAAGCTCTTGAACCTGCCGATCGTCCGCGAGGTCAGAAGCAATATTGCCATCCAAACACTGAAAGCAGGAGCGCCATTGCCCCTTGGCCACTTGAGCTGATGGGCGCGCAACGCTTTGCGCAATCGGCAAAAGCTATCGCCGTCCATGACGCGTAAGGCTTCGGCGTCGCAAAATTCCTGCCGCCACGCGACCATTCTTTGGAAGGATTTCCTTTTTCGAAGACAGCCAATTCCCATTGAGGCGGAGAGTTCGCTAGTCTTCGCCGGAAGTGAAATTCTGATCACCGGCCCGATCGACAATGACTTGTGACTGGGGGAACGATGCAGCCAGCGCGCAATTCGCTCTTCAAGACGACTAACATCGTCCTTCTCATCATCTGCCTGATGTACCTGATCACCTACATCGATCGGGTCAATATCGCCACGGCAGCGCCGCCGATGCAGAAGGATCTCGGTCTCAGCAACACCGAGCTCGGCATCGCGATCGCCGCGTTCGCCTACCCTTACGCGTTGTTCCAGATCGCCGGCGGCTGGCTGGGCGACCGGCTTGGACCGCGGTTGACGCTGTTGATCTGCGGCGCCATCTGGTCGGCCGCGACGGTGATGATCGGATTTGTCGAAGGCACGCTGTCGCTGCTGCTGGCGCGGCTGCTGCTCGGTGTCGGCGAAGGCTCGGCGTTTCCGACCGCGACGCGCGCGCTGGCAAGCTGGATGCCGCCCGACAAACGCGGCTTCGCCCAGGGCATCACGCACTCGTTTGCCCGCTTCGGCAACGCGGCGAGTCCCGTGATTATCGCGGCGCTGATCGCATGGCTGTCATGGCGCGGCTCGTTCATCGTGGTCGGGCTCGCGAGCTTTATCTGGGTGACCGCGTGGTGGCTCTACTTCCGCGACGATCCGCGCGCCCACACCGGCGTCACGCCGGAAGAGATCGCGACCTTGCCGCCGCCGCGCGCGACGGAGAGTTCCAGCGTGCCGTGGTGGCCGCTGCTCAAGCGCATGCTGCCGGTGACCTTTACCGACTTCTGCTACGGCTGGACCCTGTGGGTGTACCTGAGCTGGCTGCCCTCGTTCTTTCTGCACAATTATCATCTTAATCTGAAGCGATCGGCGCTGTTCGCTTCGGGCGTGCTGTTCGCCGGCGTGGTCGGCGACACCGTCGGCGGCGTGTTCAGCGATCAGATCCTCCGCCGCACCGGCAACACGCGAACGGCGCGCGTCGCGGTGATCGTGATCGGCTTCGTCGGCTCATTCATCTTCATGATGCCGGTGCTGCTGATCCACGATCTCGTGGTGATCGCGATCTGTCTCAGCGCGGCGTTCTTCTTCGCCGAGCTGATCGTGGCGCCGATCTGGGCGGTGCCGATGGATATCGCTCCACGCTATTCAGGCACCGCGAGCGGCTTCATGAACTTCGGCTTCGGACTTGCCGGGATGATCTCGCCGGTCGTGTTCGGGGCGATCATCGATGCGAGCGGACGATGGGACTATCCGTTCATTGCGTCGCTGGCGCTGCTGCTGGTCGGCGCGGCGTCGGCGCTGTTGCTCCGGCCGGATCTGCCGTTCAAGGACCCCGGCGCGCGCGGCTGATCAGGTGTAGCGCACGTCCGGCCGCGACAGGCCGAAGTGCGAGCGCAGCGTGTTGCCGTCATAGGCGGTACGGAACAGCCCGCGCTTTTGCAGGATCGGCACCACGTGGGCGATGAACAGGTCGAGCATCTCCGGCAGCACCGGCGGCATCAGGTTGAAGCCGTCGGCGACGCCCTCTTCGATCCAGTCCTGCATCAGGTCGGCCGTCTGCTCGGGCGTGCCCTCGAACACGAAGTGGCCGCGCGCGCCCGCGAGCTTGGCGAGCAACTGGCGCAAGGTCGGCTTCTGCTCACGGACGTAGCCGACGATGACCTCGGTGCGGCTGCGCGAGGCCTCGTTCGCCCTGGGATCGGGCAAATCCTCAGGCGACAGCGGCTTGTCGAGCGGCAGATGGGACAAGTCCTGGCCGCCGAAGCGGAGCGAGAGGCGGTTGCGGCCCACCTCCGGATCGGACAACGCGTTGAGTTCGTCCGAGAAGCGGCGCGCCTCGGCCGCAGTCGAGCCGATGATCGGGCTGAAGCCCGGCAGCACGATCACATCGTTCGGGTTGCGCCCAACCGCGGCGACCAGCGATTTCAGCGCGGTGTAGAACGCCTTCGCCGTCGCTTTCTCCAGATGCGCGGTGAACACCGCCTCGGCATGCCGTGCGGCAAACTGCTTGCCGGCGTCGGATGAACCGGCTTGCACGAATACCGGCCGGCCCTGTGGCGAGCGCGGCAGGTTGAGCGGCCCTTTCACTTGGTAATGCGCGCCGGCGTGATCGATCGCGCGAACGCGCGTGGGGTCGGCATAGCGCCCGCCGGCGCGGTCGTCGAGCACGGCATCATCGGTCCATGAATCCCACAGGCCTTTCACCACGCACATGTACTCTTCGGCGCGCTCGTAGCGGTCAGCGTGGCTGACCTCGCCAATGCCGCCGAAGTTACCACCGGCCTGCGACGACCAGGTGGTGACGATGTTCCAACCGATGCGGCCGCGGCTGATGTGGTCGAGCGACGCGAAGTAGCGGGCGAGGTTGAAGGGCTCGGTGTAGGTGGTCGAGGCCGTGGCGATCAGGCCGATGCGATCTGTCGCCATCGACAGCGCGGCAAGCGTCGTGATCGGTTCGAGCCAGTTGAAAGGCGTGGTCTGCACGTCATTCCAGAGCCCGAGCACGTCGGCGAGAAAGATTGAATCGAACAGGCTCGCCTCGGCCTTCTTTGTGACTTCAACGGTGTAGTTGATGTCGGTGAGCGCCAGCTTCGAGGACTTCGGATGCCGCCACGCGGCCTCGTGATGACCGCGGCTTTGTATGAAGAGGTTAAGGTGCATGGGCCTCATACGCGAACAATAGCAACAGGCCGGGACTGGGTACAGGAAAGGCGGCTGAACCTGCACCAGGTCAGCCGGCGGGCACGCTCGGCGCTCAAGCTCTTTACCTCGCCATCAAGAACGCCGGCCTGCGCTGGCGACGCGGCACCGAATGGACCGCCGCCATGGGCCAGTTTGCCATTGCGTGTTCTTTGGACGCGGCGGGTCGTTTTGCTCAAGCCAAGGATTTGCGATGCCGCGCAATATACAGGCCGGCATTCCAAGCAACGGAGACACTCAGCGCAGCAATGAGGGCCAGGGCTGATCCAAGCGGCACTGCCGCGAGATGCAGCGTTAGCAACGCTGCGCCAAAACCGGCAAGGCCGAAAACGGCATTCGCCAGCACTGCGGCCGTGGCAGGACCGCCGACGCGGCGATGCAAGATCAGCATAATACTCGTGTAAATAACCGGGAACACAGCAAGCACGCCACTTCCCGTTGGACCAATTCGGAAACTTAGAGTAACGACCGCGCCGACCAGGAGTGCGGCCATGCCAGCCCTCATCACGAAGTCGTACCAAGGCCGTATCATCGGCGGCATAGCGACCCGGCCATACGGTTTGACGATCCACACACACAGAGCAAAAACAACCAGATTGAGAACCAATGCCGAGGCGGCGGTCCAATGAACGGCAACGAGCGCCAAAGTGACCGCGAGCCAAACCGTAATTGCCAGCGATATGCTGATCCACAGTGAGCGTCGTTGTGCAGCCAGCACATAGACCGTTATAAAAATTGCGGTGGCGGTGTTCAGTGCGAGACTGGCGACCGCGCTCGCAGAAATGAAAGCCGCATCATGATCGAGCGCTAAAAATACATAAACAGGTCCAGCAGAGACTGGCAGCGTCGCCACGAGCGCGCCCGCCACAGCGCCCAGTCTTTCGGCGATGATGGTCGCGACGCTCACGGACAGGGCGGTAACCGCCATCTTGATCGTAAGCGCGAGCCAGAACACGAGTTCGGGAGACATGGTGCGCAACTCGGCGCAATTAAATCAGGAAATTACGCCCTGCGAAATCGATTCAACGGCAATCTTGCGCAGCAGCGATTTTGCGGCAGGCGTGTCTCGTTGGGGTCAGGGGACTAAACCGCTCGCGCGGTAGAGCTGCTGCGGGGGGTGTCGCGGCCGACGGTTAAACTTCTGGCGTGATGGAACGCCCTGTCTTGAGATCGAGAGGTTTGCCACCTCACTCCAGACCGGAGCATCCCCATGACCGGGCAAGTCATCAGCCCGTTGCGTCGGCGCATGATCGAAGACATGACGATGCGCAAGTTCGCGCCGAAGGCTCGACACGACGACGTGCAGAGGGTCAAGGGAGTTTACGGCATGTCTCGGCCGCTCCCCCGCTACGCTACGACCAATCATTCGGCGTCACGCGTTTGTTTGCCGCGACGCACGGCGACAATCTCGGCGAGGATCGAGATGGCGATTTCATCGGGCGTGATGGCGCCGAGATCGAGCCCAGCCGGCGCTTTGAGGCGCGCCAAGCGCGCCGCGGTGACGCCGCGCTCCGCGAGCGCCGCCTTCAAGGCTGTCGCCTTTTTGCGGCTGCCGACGAAAGCCACATAGTCCGCATCGACCGCGAGGACCGCCAGCAAAGCGGCTTCGTCGCCGCGTCCCTGCGTGGCGACCACCACATAGCGCGATGCGGCTTCATCAACCGGCAGCGCAAATCCCTCGATACGCCGATCAGCGTCCACAAACGCAGCTTGTTCGGCCGCCGGTGCGCAGACGGTGATGGCAAAACCGGAGCGCTTGGCCAAGTCGGCGATGGCGACGGCTACCGGACTTGAGCCGCAAACCACCACCTGCGGCCGCGGCAACACCGGCTCGACGAATATGTCCATCGTGCCCTGGCTCGGGCACATATTTTTGGCAAAGCGCACACCGCCTTGCTCCTCGCCCGCCTTGTGACCTTGGCCTTCAAGCGCCTCTTCGGGTTGCACCGAGACGAGGCGCGATTTGCCGTCGGCGAGGCAATCCCGCGCCGCCTTGAGCACCGCCGCGCGGGCACAACCGCCACCGATCCAGCCTTGCGAAATCGTGCCGTCCGGCAGGATGACGGCCTTGGCGCCAGCCTTCGCCGCGGTCGCCGCGACGGTGCGCACGACGGTGGCGAGCGCAAATGATTCACCCGCGACCTTCCGCGAGGAAATGTCGTCGAGGATGTCGTCCGGGCGGCCCATTTAGATCCTCGCCAGATAAGGTTCGAGGGCGGTCAGGCTTTCGAGATTGTGCGCCGGTGCGAACAGATCGACATAGGGCAATGCCGCCTGCATGCCGCGCGCTTGCGGTGAGTAGTCACGCCAGCCGAGCAGCGGATTGAGCCAGATGATCCTGCGGCAGCGCTGGCGCAGCCGCCGCATTTCCTCGGCAAGTCGTTTCGGTTCGCCGGTATCGTAACCGTCGGAGACGATCATCAATGCGGTGCGCGAGTTGATGACGCGCCGTGCGTGCCACCGATTGAACGTGGCGAGGCTCTCGCCGATGCGGGTTCCGCCGCCGATGCCCTGCGCCATCAGGGCGAGCTTTTCCACCGCACGGCTGACGTCACGATCCCGCAGCGACGGCGACACGTGGGCGAGGCGGGTGTGGAAGACGAACGCTTCAGCTTCGCGAAAGGCCTCGACGAGGCTGTGCAGGAAACGGACAAAGAAGGCAGTGTACAGACTCATCGAGCCCGACGCGTCGAGCAGCACCACAAGGCGGAGCGGCTTAATCTTGCGCTGCCGCCACCTCAGTTCGACCGGCGTTCCGCCGTGCGACACGCTGCGATGAATGGTGCGGCGCAGGTCAAGTCGCCGGCCGCGCCGGCGCACTTGTTGGCGGCGAATGAGGCGCGCGCGCATGGCCCGCGCCAGCCGCGCCGCGAGCGCCTGGATCGCCGCGGTCTCCTCGGGATCGACGATGTGGCGCAGATCGGTCGCTGCAAGATTCTCGGTGCGCGAAGCGCCTTCACGGCGGCCGCGTCCAGCGGCGGCGCTGTCGCCATCGCCGCCGCTTGTTCGTTCGACGCGGTCGGCCGCGCCGAGCGCCTGCCCAGGCACGTGGGCCTCGGCGAGACGGCGCGCCGGCGCGTGGCCGGCGATCGGGGCGCCAGTCAAGAGTTGCCGCGTTCGCATGTCGCGGCCCTGCCAAAAAGCATCGAAGATGTCGTTAAAACGCTGCCAGTCGGAATGGGTGGCGCAGAACAGCGTACGCAGCGCCGGCCGCAGCGACGTCGCGCGCAGCGCCGCGGCAGACGTGAGCACCTCCAGGGCATCCCGGGTTTCGGCGAGGCCGACCCGGAAGCCGTTGTCGCGCAACGTGCGGGCAAAGCCGGCGAGGCGGCGCCGCATCGGCGCGGCAACCGGTTCGCTTCGCTCATTGCCGCGCCCGCAGGAATCCGGGGCCGGGTCTGCGCTTGTGCTCTGACGCACGGTCGGCGGGCGCGTCGCCATCACGCCACCTTGTTGAGCAATCGCCCGCTCACCTCGCGCGTGAGGCGGGAGCGATCTTCGTGTGTCTTGAGCAGACAGATCATCGTCTCGTAGACTGCCTCCGGCTCCTGGCGCAGGTCATGCACTTGAAGTCCGGCGAGCGTCGCCGCCCAATCGAGCGTCTCGGCGACGCCCGGCACCTTGCGCAGATCTTCCTTGCGCACGGCGGCGACCATGCGTGCGACTTGAAGCGCCAGCGCAGTATCGATGCCCGGCGTGCGGGCCAGAATGATGCTGGCTTCCTTATCGATATCGGGAAAATCGACGTAGTGGTAAAGGCAGCGACGGCGCAATGCGTCGGAGAGTTCGCGCGTACCGTTCGAGGTGAGCACGACGCGCGGGATCGCGGTGGCCTTGATGGTGCGCAGTTCCGGAATGCTGACCTGAAAGTCGGAGAGCAGCTCCAGCAGAAACGCCTCGAATTCCTCGTCGGCTCGGTCGACCTCGTCGATCAGCAGAACCGGCGGCTTTTCCCTGCGGATGGCGGCAAGGAGCGGTCGCTCCAGGAGGTACTTTTCCGAAAAGATATGCTCCTCGATGGTGTCGGCATCTTCACCGACGCCTTCGCGCGTCTTTATCGCCAGCAATTGCCGCTGGTAGTTCCACTCGTAGAGTGCGGCGTTCTGATCGAGGCCCTCGTAGCATTGCAGGCGAATGAGTTCGGATCTGTGTACCGCGGCCAGCGCCTTGCCGACCTCGGTCTTGCCGACGCCTGCTTCGCCCTCCAGCAGCAGCGGCCGCTTGAGGAAGTCCATCAGCCACAATGCCGTGGCGATGTCGCGGTCGGCGATGTAGCCGACGCCGGCCAACTTTTCTGCAATGTCTTCGCGCTTGAAAGTCACGCCGCCAAAGCCTCTCTTTCGTCATGCGCGGGCTTCGCCGCACATCCATCCTTCCTCGTACAAAAAAGATGGATTGCCCGGTCACGCCGGGCAATGACGCCTTGAGGGGCTGCGCCCGCCATATTCACACATGCAGCCCCAGCTTTTCCGCCGCCGTCCAGACCCGCCAATGATCGTGCGGCATCTGAATGTGGGTCGAGCCGAGAAACGAGAAGGCGTCGTTAACCGCATTGGAGAAACACGGCACGCCGCCGACATTGGGGCTTTCTCCGACGCCCTTGGCGCCGATCGGATGGTGCGGCGACGGGACCTCGGTCCAGTCGGTTTCCCAATGCGGCGTCTCGACGGCGGTCGGCAGGAAGTAATCCATGAACGATGCAGTGGTGACGTTGCCGTCGTCGTCGTAGTGAATTTCCTGGCCCATGGCGATGCCGAAGGCCTCGGTCAGGCCGCCATGGATCTGACCTTCGATGATCATCGGATTGATGCGCGTTCCGCAATCGTCGAGCGCGTAGAACCGCCGCACCTTGACTTGGCCGGTATCGACGTCGACGTCGACGACGCAGATGTAGGCGCCATAGGGGAAAGTGAAGTTCGGCGGATCGTAGTAGTTGATCGCCTCGAGCCCCGGCTCCATGCCGGGCGGAACCTCGTGGTAGGCGGCCCAGGCCAATTCGGTCATGGTCTTGGAGCGCTCGGGATTGCCTTTGACCCGGAACCGGTCGACGTCCCATTCCAGATCATCGTCGTGCACTTCCAGCATGTAGGCGGCGATCATCTGCGCCTTGGCCTTGATCTTGCGGCAGGCCATGGCGGTCGCGGCGCCGGACACCGGCGTCGAGCGTGAGCCGTAGGTGCCGAGACCGTACGGCGCGGTGTCGGTGTTGCCCTCCTCGACCGTGATGTTGTCGGCCGGCAGCCCGAGTTCGGTAGCGATGATCTGGGCATAGGTCGTCTCGTGGCCCTGGCCTTGCGATTTGGTGCCGAGCCGGCATATGCCGCTGCCGGTCGGGTGAATGCGGATTTCCGCGGAATCGAACATCGCGATGCCGAGAATGTCGCAGGCGCGCGATGGCCCGGCGCCGACGATTTCGGTGAAGAAGGCAACGCCGATGCCCATCAGTTCGCGGGTTTCGCCGCGCTTGAACGCCTCGCGTTTCGCTTTTTGCTCGTCGCGAAGTTTTTTGTAGTTTGTCGTTTCGAGCGCCTTGTTGAGCGCGGTCTGATAGTCGCCGGAATCGTATTGCCAACCGAACGCCGAAGTATACGGGAATTGCTCGCGGCGGATGAGGTTCTTCATACGGAACTCGGCGGCATCCAGGCCGAGCTTTTGCGCCATGATGTCCATGGCCCGCTCGATGCAATAAGCCGCCTCGGTAACGCGGAACGAGCATCGGTAGGCGACACCGCCCGGAGCTTTGTTGGTGTAGACGCCGTCAACCAGGCAATACGCGGCCGGGAAGTCGTACGAGCCGCTGAGGATGGAAAACAATCCGGCCGGCCACTTGGTGGCGTTGGCGCAGGCGTCGAAAGCGCCATGATCGGCAATCGTGTAACAGCGCAGCCCGGTGACCCGGCCGTCGCGTGTCGCTGCGATTTCCACGTCCATGTGGAAGTCGCGGGCGAACGCCGTGGTGGAAAGATTCTCAATGCGGTCCTCGGTCCATTTCACCGGCCGTCCGGTGACGATCGAGGCGACGATGGCGCAGATGTAGCCTGAATAGGCGCCGACCTTGTTGCCGAAGCCGCCGCCGATGTCGGGGGCGATGACGTGAATCTTGTGCTCGGGAATTTTCGAGATCAGCGAGCCGACGGTGCGGATGACGTGCGGCGCCTGGAAGGTGCCGTAGAGCGTCAACTCGCCCTTGATCTTATCGAACGAGGCGACGCACTGGCAGGTCTCGAGCGGGCAGGGGTGGACGCGGGGATAGGCGATGAATTCCTTGATCGTCACCTCGGCCTTCTGGAAGGCTGCGTCGGTGGCGGCCTTGTCGCCGGCCTGCCAGGAGAAGATGTGGTTGTAGTGCTTGCGCTTGCCGTGGGCGCCTTCGGTCTTGTCCTTGAGATCCTCGCGGATCATTGGTGCGCCCTCGCTCATCGCCTTGAGCGGATCGACGTTGACCGGCAGCGGCTCGTATTCGACCTCGACCAGCTCCACGGCATCCGCCGCGGCCTCGCGGCTCTCAGCGACGACGAACGCTACTTCCTGGTTCTGAAACAGCACTTTGCCGTCGGCCAGCACCATCTGCACGTCGCCGGCGAGCGTCGGCATCCAGGCGAGATTGACGGTCTTGAGCACGTCTGCCGTGAGCACGGCAACGACGCCGGGTACCGCCGCCGCCTTGGCGGTGTCGATCTTGGTGATGCGGGCGTGGCCATGCGGCGAACGCACCAAGTCGCCGTACAGCATGCCGGGCAATTTCACGTCGTCGACGTAATTGCCTTTGCCCTGGACAAAGCGGATGTCCTCGACGCGCTTACGCTTGCAGCCCATGCCTTCGAGCTTGGCCGCGCGTTCGGCGGAGCTGGGAGTGGCGGTCACGTCGTTCATTCTGCGGCCTCCTGGAAAGGCACGCCGGCAAGCTTCGCGGCGGCGAATTGAATGGCCTTGACGATGTTCTGATAGCCGGTGCAGCGGCAGAGATTGCCGGCGATGCCGGAGCGGATCTCGTCCTCGGATGGGTTCGGGTTTTCCTGCAGCAGCCGGTAGGCGCGGGTGATCATGCCGGGGGTGCAAAAGCCGCACTGCAGCCCGTGCATTTCACGAAATCCTTCCTGCAGCGCGTGCAGCGTGCCGTCCGGATTAGCCATGCCCTCGATGGTGCGGATGTCGGCGCCGTTCGCCTGCACGGCGAACATGGTGCAGGATTTCACCGACTTGCCGTCGAGATCGACGGTGCAGGCGCCGCAATGGCTGGTTTCGCAGCCGATGTGCGGCCCGGTCAGCGACAGCTGCTCGCGCAGGAAATGAATGAGCAAGGTGCGCGGCTCGACCAGCGCTTCGACGGTCTTGCCGTTGACCTTCATGGCGACTTGAGATTTGGCCATTGATCGTCTCCCGCTAGCCGCGCGCTTTGGATTTGGCGCGCGCCAGTGCGCGCGTCAGCATGACGCCGGCCATCCTGGTGCGATAGAGCGCCGGGCCGCGTGCGTCAGTGGCCGGCGCGGTGATCGCCTCGGCGGCGGCGACGGCGCGCTTCACCGTCGCGGCATCGAGCGATGAGCCGGTCAGGATTTTCGCGGCCGCCTCGGCCCAGAGCGGCGTTTCCGCAACGTTGGTGAGCCCGATCGAGCAGCGAGCGACCTTGCCGCCGCTCATGCTCAG
>JASHSE010000636.1 GCA_030036975.1 Xanthobacteraceae bacterium
CCGACCGTGTCGTGCCGATGCTGCCCGAGCGCATCTCCAACGACTTGTGTTCGCTGCGGCCTGACGAGGACCGCCCTGCACTGGCCGTACGCATGGTGATCGGTGCCGACGGCCGCAAGCGCTCGCACAGCTTCCACCGGGTGTTGATCCGCTCCGCTGCGAGGCTGCATTACGAACAGGCACAACTCGCCATTTCCGGTCGGCCGGATGAGGTCACCGAACCTCTCGTCCACAGCGTTCTCCAGCCTCTCTACGCCGCCTACCGCGCGCTGCGCCGCGCGCGCGACGAGCGCGAGCCGCTCGATCTGGACGTTCCCGAGCGCAAGATCGTGCTCAAATCGGACGGCACCGTCGACCGGGTGATCGTCCCGCAGCGCCTGGAATCGCATCGGCTGATCGAGGAATTCATGATCCTCGCCAACGTCGCTGCGGCTGAAACCTGCGAGCGCGCGCGGGTGCCGCTGATCTACCGCGTGCACGATGACCCAGCGCCCGAAAAGCTCAACGCGCTGCGCGAGTTTTTGGCGACGCTCGACATTGCGCTGCCGAAAGGCGGCGCGCTCCGCCCCGATGCGTTCAATCGCATTCTGGCCCGCGTAAAGGGGCGCGACGTCGAACGCCTGGTCAATGAAGTGGTGCTGCGCAGCCAGGCGCAGGCGGAATATTCGTCGGACAATTTCGGCCATTTCGGCCTCAACTTGCGCCGCTACGCTCATTTCACGTCGCCGATCCGGCGCTACGCCGATCTGGTCGTGCATCGCGCGCTCATTCGCGCGCTCAAACTCGGCAGCGACGGGCTGCCCGAGAGCATCACCGCGGCCGAGCTTGCCGAAATCGCCGCCAATATTTCGGCGACCGAGCGCCGCGCCATGAAGGCGGAGCGCGAGACCGTCGACCGGCTGATCGCGCACTTTTTAGCCGACCGGGTCGGCGCGGTATTCGATGGCCATATTTCCGGCGTCACCCGCGCCGGTCTGTTTGTCGAACTCGACGACACCGGCGCCGACGGCTTTATTCCGGCGCGCGCGATCGGCGACGAGTATTTTCGCTTCCACGAAGCCGGACGCGCGTTTGTCGGCAGGTCGCAGACCCACCGCCTCGGCGATCCGGTCACGGTCGAACTGGTCGAGGCGGCGCCGGTCGCCGGTGCGTTGCGTTTTCGGCTGGTGCGCGATGCAGCGGCGCAGCCGCGCCGGACTGGACACGAGGCGCCTGCGCAGCGGAAATTCGGCCGCGGCCGGCAATCGCGCGGCCGTCACTGTTCAAATCGGATGAGCTCGTCGCAATGAGCGCGGATGTCGGGGAGTCGATGGTCGAAGGCGGCGTCGCGGCGGATCGCGCCGAACGTTTGACGCGGACGATTCGCGACCAAAGCTTTCCCAATCTGCGGCCGCGGGATTCGGCAACGCTCATCCTCATCGACCGCGCCGAGGCCGTGCCGAAAGTGCTGCTCGGCCAGCGCCATCTGCGGCATCGCTTCATGCCCGGCAAATTCGTCTTTCCCGGCGGCCGCATCGAGCCGACCGACCGTCTCATGGCGGCGACGGCACCGCTGCACGAGCGGCACCTCGCGCGGCTGATGCAGCGCGTGCGGCGCCCCAGTGCCGCCAAGGCGGCGGCATTCGCGCTCGCCGCGGTGCGTGAGACTTACGAAGAAACCGGCCTCATGCTCGGCATGCGCGCCGACCGCGTCTTCAAGACACAGCCCGGCGCCTGGGAAGCCTTCGCCAAAGCCGGCGTCATGCCGGATCTCAGCGCCGTGCACTTCATCGCCCGCGCCATCACGCCGCCGAAACGCCCACTGCGCTTCGACAGCCGCTTCTTTGCCGCCGACGCGTCCGCCGTGGCGCACCGGGTCGATGGCATGGTCGGGCCGGATGCGGAATTCGTCGAACTGGTGTGGCTGCCGATCACGCAAGCGCGCACGCTCGACATGCCGGGCATCACCGCGATCGTGCTCGAAGAACTGCAGGACCGCATCGCCGCCGGCATGGACCCTGCGCACCCGGCGCCGCTCTATCGCATGCTGCACAAACGCTTCGTGCGCGAAATTCTTTGAGCTCACTCGGCGGTCAATAAGCCGGCTTTCTTGACTTTGCACGACCGGCGACTACGTTGGCGGCACGCAATCGCTTCTTCGAGGTTCCGCAATGGCCAAAGCCACCACCATCAAGGTCAAGCTGGTATCCAGCGCCGACACCGGTTTCTATTACGTCACGCGCAAGAACTCGCGGACCATGACCGATAAATTGGTGAAGAAGAAATACGATCCCGTTGCCAAGAAGCACGTCGAGTTTCGCGAAGCCAAGATCAAGTAAGGCACCGCCGGCGTTTTCCTTAAAGCGTCATGCCCGGCCTCGCGGCCGGGCGTGACGTTGTTAGACGTCTGAGCAAAAAAAGGTGGCCGGGCGGGAACGGTGTCCTGAGGAGGCCACTCGAACCGCTCCCGCGCCGGCCGAACCCCACGGACCCAGGAGATGCGGCGGACCTGAGCACTCCGTAGGGTATTGAGCAAAGCCGTGCATTGCGGGCCGTCGCGTCAACGCGCGGCAGATAGTTCTTATCGGCTGTGTCAGCTTGCCGACAAAACTACCGTAATCCACAGGGAAAGCAATCGCCAAGATTTCGCCAAAATGCCGGACTCGGGGATAACCCAAACAATTCAGCTTAATGTATTTAGCAACTATTAGATGTTCTACGGCAGCGCATCTGCCTTTCGGTTGCGAGACCGTCTGCTCGATCACCGTGCTTAGGCAGCGTCGGGGACCACGCGGTTACGGCCGTCGCGCTTGGCGCGGTAGAGCGCCTGGTCGGCGCGCTTGAGCAGCGCCGCGGCACTGTCGTCCCTGCCCCGCACCCCCGCGATCCCGATCGAAATCGTCACCGGGATGCTGCGCGCGCCCTGCTGGATGGCGAACGGGTCGGCGGCGATGCGCCGGCGCAGGCGTTCGGCGACCATGGCGGCCACCGCCATGTCGGTTTCCGGCATGACGATGACGAATTCTTCGCCGCCGTAACGGCAGGCGAGGTCGATGCCGCGGATCGAGCGGCGGATGCGCAGCGCGAACTCGCGCAACACGTCGTCGCCGGCGTCGTGGCCGTGGCTGTCGTTGATCGCCTTGAAATAGTCGATGTCGAGCACCAGCGCGGTCAACGGCTTGCCGCGGGATTTGGCCTGCTCGATCAGGGTCGCCAGATGGCTCTCCATGTAGCGGCGGTTGAACAGGCCGGTGAGCACGTCGGTGATCGCCATCTCGATCGACATCTGCACGCTGTCGCGCAGCCGCTCGGTGTAGCGGCGCTTGCGCACCTGGGTGCGGGCGCGAGCGAGCAGTTCGTTCTTGTCGATCGGGCGCATCAGATAATCGTTCACGCCGATTTCCAGGCCGCGGACCATGCGCGCGGTGTCGTCCGGCTCGGCGACGGCGAGGACTGGCGTGTTGCGGG
>JASHSE010000065.1 GCA_030036975.1 Xanthobacteraceae bacterium
GGCGGCGCCGTGGCGACGAAACGCGCCGCCAGCGTGCCGCCGGCGCCGACGTGGTTCTCGACCACCACCGGACCGAGATGGTCGGAGAGGTACGCGCCGATGATGCGGGCCGCCACGTCCGGCGGACCGCCGGGTCCGAACGGCACGATCAGCCTGATCGGGTGATCCGGAAAGTTTTCCGCGGCGGCTGGCAGCGCTGCGGCAAGCGTAAGCGTACCCGCCAGCGCCACGATGACGCGCGCGCGTAAGCGGTGCCGCCGAGCGATCGTTGGCTGCATCGCTTTTCCTCCCGGCGCAGCTCTTATCGGATCCTGCCACTTCTTGCGGGATCGTATCTTGCGGGATCGTAGCATTGCGGTCGGCAACCGCGTCAATGCCGGGAACCGACGCATGGCGCCGCAGGTCGATTGCCCGCACTCGGACTTGCGGAGTCAAGACCAGCCCGCGCGATCATGTTTATGTCATGTATTGCGTCTGCCCCGCGCCTTGCGCCTTGCGGTGCGCTGCGGTAAGGGTCGCCGCGTTCGATTTGCAGCGCGAATCCGCCGATTTTGCCGGCAAATCAGTCGCTCTCGGCACCCTGCTGCACCCTGCAACGGGGGAGGGCGGGATCGTTGCGGAAGGCCGCCGCGATGGACATGTTGATGGCGTAACCGGAGTTTGTTTTTCGCAAGGACTGCCGATGAGCGAAGCGATGGACCAATTGCTGCTAGCCTATCTGCCGCTCATCATCTTCATCGGCGTTTCCGCCGTGATCGCGCTGGCGCTGCTCGCCTCGGCCTTTCTGCTTGCCTACAAGCAGCCCGATCCGGAAAAACTGTCGGCCTACGAGTGCGGCTTCAATGCCTTCGACGACGCGCGCATGAAGTTCGACGTGCGCTTCTATCTGGTGGCGATCCTGTTCATCATCTTCGATCTGGAGGTCACGTTCCTGTTTCCGTGGGCTGCGACATTCGGGCAGGTCGGCGCGTTCGGCTTCTGGGCGATGATGATCTTCCTTGCGGTGCTGACGATCGGTTTTATCTATGAATGGAAGAAGGGAGCGCTCGAATGGGATTGAGCGAACCCGCCATCGCCGCACCGCCCCGGGGCGTGCTCGAGCCGCGGACCGGCAAGCCAATCGGCGCTGACGACCCGTTTTTCTCCGACGTCAATAGCCAGCTCACCGACAAGGGCTTTCTTGTCGCAGCGGCCGACGATCTGATTGCCTGGGCCCGCACCGGCTCGCTGATGTGGATGACGTTCGGGCTCGCCTGCTGCGCCATCGAAATGATGCAGGTGTCGATGCCGCGCTACGACGTCGAGCGCTTCGGCTTCGCGCCGCGCGCCTCGCCGCGCCAATCGGACGTCATGATCGTCGCCGGCACGCTGTGCAACAAGATGGCGCCGGCGCTGCGCAAGGTCTACGACCAGATGCCGGAGCCGCGCTACGTCATCTCGATGGGGTCGTGCGCCAATGGCGGCGGCTATTACCATTATTCGTATTCGGTGGTGCGCGGCTGCGATCGCGTCGTGCCGGTCGACGTCTACGTGCCGGGCTGTCCGCCGTCTGCCGAGGCGCTGCTCTACGGCATACTGCTGCTGCAAAAAAAGATTCGCCGCACCGCGACGATCGAGCGCTGATCATGAACGAGACGCTCGATACGCTCGGCCGGACCATCGCTGCCGCGCTGCCCAACGCGGTCGCCGGCTACAGCGTGGACTTTCACGAACTGAACGTCACCGCCAACGCGGCCGATATCGTCGCGGTGATGCGCTTTCTGCGCGACGATCCGCGCTGCCAGTTCTGCTGCATCATCGATATCACCGCGGTCGACTGGCCGAGCCGCGAGCGGCGCTTCGACGTGGTCTATCACCTGCTCTCGCCGCAGCATAATTCGCGCATCCGCGTGAAAGCAGAAACCGACGAGACCACCCCGGTGCCGTCCATCATCGACGTTTACGCCGGCGCCGATTGGTACGAACGCGAAATGTTCGATCTCTACGGCATCGTGTTCACCGGCCATCCGGACATGCGCCGCATCCTGACCGATTACGGTTTCGAGGGCCATCCGCTGCGCAAGGATTTTCCGCTGACCGGCTTTGTCGAGGTGCGCTACGACGACGAACTCAAGCGCGTCGTCTACGAGCCGGTGCGGCTGACCCAGGAATTCCGCAACTTCGATTTCCTGTCGCCGTGGGAAGGCACCGACTACGTCCTGCCCGGCGACGAGAAGGCGTCGAAGCCGGGCGGCGGGCAGGGGGCTTGAGATGAAACCGACGCTCAAGCGCGGGCTTGCCCACCGCTTCGCCTATAAAGTGCCGGAGAACAAGACGGTGCCGTACACCTATCCGGAGGCGCCTGAGATCACAGCGATGCCGAAGGTGTTCGCCACCGGCTTTATGATCGTGCTGATGGAGTGGACCTGCGCGCAGCTGTTGGCGCCGCATCTCGATCCCGGCGAAGGCAGCGTCGGCGTGTACGTCGACGTGAGCCATCTCGCCGCAACGCCGCCGGGCATGACGGTGACGGTCGACGTCGAAGTGACTGAGATCGCTGGCAACCGTGTTGCCTTCAAAGTCAAGGCTCACGACGGCATCGATCTCATTGGCGAGGGCCGCCACGAGCGTTTCGTGGTGATGTGGGACAAGTTCAATGCGCGGCTCGCCGCCAAGGCCAAAAAGGCGGCGGAGCTGCAGATGGCGAGTACCGGATAAGGAATGGCGGATACCAATACCATCTCGGTCGGCGGACAGCGCGAAGGCGCCACCCGCAATTTCACGATCAATTTCGGGCCGCAGCATCCGGCGGCGCACGGCGTGCTGCGCCTGGTGCTCGAGCTCGACGGCGAGGTGGTGGAGCGCGTCGATCCGCATATCGGCCTTCTGCATCGCGGCACCGAGAAGCTGATCGAGCACAAGACCTATCTGCAGGCGATTCCGTATTTCGACCGGCTCGATTACGTCGCGCCGATCAACCAGGAACACGCGTTCTGTCTGGCGGCGGAAAAGCTGCTCGGCATCGATATACCGCGGCGCGCCCAGCTCATCCGTGTGCTGTACTGCGAGATCGGCCGCCTGTTGTCGCATTTGCTCAATGTCACGACGCAGGCGATGGACGTCGGCGCGCTCACCCCGCCGCTGTGGGGCTTCGAGGAGCGCGAGAAGCTCATGGTGTTCTACGAGCGCGCCTCCGGCTCGCGTTTGCACGCGGCCTATTTCCGCGTCGGCGGCGTGCACCAGGACCTGCCGCCGCAGCTGATCGACGATATCTCGGCATTCTGCGATCCGTTCCTGAAGGTCTGCGACGATATCGAGGTGCTGCTCACCGACAACCGCATCTTCAAGCAACGCAATGTCGGTATCGGCGTGGTCAAGCTGGAAGACGCTTGGGCGCGGGGTTTTTCCGGCGTCATGGTGCGCGGCTCGGGCGCCGCCTGGGATTTGCGCCGGGCGCAGCCCTACGAATGCTATTCCGAGCTCGCGTTCGACATTCCGGTCGGCAAGAACGGCGACTGCTACGACCGCTATCTGATACGGATGGAGGAGATGCGCCAGTCCATACGCATCATGAAGCAGTGCATCGACAAGCTGCGCGCGCCCGACGGGCAGGGGCCCGTACTGATCGAAGATCGTAAAATCGCGCCGCCGCGCCGCGGCGAGATGAAGCGCTCGATGGAGGCGCTGATCCATCATTTCAAGCTGTACACCGAGGGCTTCAAGGTGCCGGCCGGCGAGGCTTACGCCGCGGTCGAGGCGCCGAAAGGCGAATTTGGCGTCTATCTGATCGCCGACGGCAGCAACCGGCCGTACAAGTGCAAGATCCGCGCGCCGAGCTTCCCTCACCTGCAGGCGATGGATTTTCTCTGCCGCGGCCACATGCTGGCCGACGTCTCGGCGGTGCTCGGCTCGATCGACATCGTGTTCGGCGAGGTCGACCGATGAGCGTCTCTCCGCGCGTGCTGCTAGGCTCTTCCTCCCCCTGCAAGGGATGGCTGAAAGGTAACGGAGTTACGGTTCTCCGTTTCTGGAATAATGACGTGCTGGAAAATCTCGAGGGAGTTTGGGGCGAGATAGCGCGCACTGCCGCTCGGTTACGCTTGCGGCCCGCGACCCCCACCCTAACCCTCCCCCTTTCAGGGGGAGGGGATCTTGGCGAGGTCGACCGATGAGCGTGCGTCGCCTGGCCGAGAAACAGCCGCCGAGCTTCGCCTTCACGCCCGACAACCTCGCCTGGGCCAAGGCGCAGATCGACAAATATCCGCGCGGCCGGCAGCAGTCCGCGGTGATCCCGATCCTGTGGCGGGCGCAGCAGCAGTGCGGCGGTTGGGTGCCGCAGAAGGCGATCGAGGCGGTCGCCGCCCTGCTCGGCATGGCGAACATCCGCGTGCTCGAAATCGCGACCTTCTACACCATGTTCAATCTGTCGCCGGTCGGCAAATTCCACGTGCAGTTCTGCGGCACGACGCCGTGCGTGCTGCGCGGCGCCGACGAACTGAAGAAAGTGCTGCGCCGGATGATCGGCGACGAGAACGAGGTGACCGCCGACGGCAAATTCTCTTGGATCGAGGTCGAGTGCCTCGGCGCCTGCGTCAACGCGCCGATGGTGCAGATCAACGCCGATTATTACGAGGATCTCACGCCCGACAGCTTGACGCGCATCATCAACGATCTATCCGCCGGACGTGCGGTCAAGCCCGGCCCGCAGGTCGACCGCATCAATTCGGCGCCGGTCGGCGGGCCGCTGACGTTGACCGATCCATCGCTGTTCGCCGGTGAAACGGGTGCGCAAGGCGA
>JASHSE010000637.1 GCA_030036975.1 Xanthobacteraceae bacterium
CGCCCTCTCCCGCAAGGGGAGAGGGCGCTATAACGCGCGCCGCGCTTTCTGACGTAGTAAGATTAGGCAAGCCGCCACTCACCGCGCCACCCGCACGCCGGCGTGAACGAGCCGCGGCAGAACTTCGTCGCAGAAATAGGGCACCTCGGCGAGATAGTTGACGAACGAGAGACCGATGCCGCGCACCCCGCCATGGCTGATGATCGTCAGCTCCTCGGCGACCTTGTCGGGCGTGCCGACGAACGGATAGCCGCCGACCGCATGGGAAGCGAAATAGCGGCGCCTGGCGTCGTACTCTTGCGCGCCGATGCTCTGCGGCGTGATGCTTTTGTTGGCCAGCATGCCGTCGATCGCGCCCCAATCGGCGTTGTCGATGATGACGTGCTGATAATAATCGTCCGCCTCCCGCTGGGTCGGCCGGCAGATCACCTGGCCGACAGTGAACACCTCGATCTCGCGGCCGAAGGTTTGCGCCTGCGCCTTGATCTCCGCCACCTTGGCGGCATTGCCGGCGAGCGATTTGCGTGAGCCGACGGTGGCGACGAAAAACGCATCGCAATTGCGCAGAGCAAACGCCTGGCCGATGTCGGACGAGCCGGCATTCATCATCAGCGGCCGCGTTCCGCCGCACGGCTTTGGAAAAGCGCGCACGCCGTGGAGCTGCAAAAACGCGCCGTCGAAATCGAAGGTATCGTCGCGCTGCCACGCCGCCTTGACGATGTCGACCCATTCCTGCGCGTAGGCGTAGCGCATGTCGTGCTCGCGCTGGCGGACGCCGAACATGTCGAACTCGCCCTCGTTCCAGCCGCACACGATGTTGACGCCGACGCGGCCCTGGCCGATGTGATCGGCAGTGACGAATTCCTTGGCGGCAATCAGCGGGTGAAACAGCGGCGCGTGCACCGTGCCGAACACGGTCATGCGCTTGGTGGCGCACAGTAGCCCCACCGCCCAGGTGATGCTCTCGAGCGAGACGCCGTGGAAATCGGTCGAGCCGCCATAGCCCTTCCAGCGCGCGATCGGCAGCATGAAATCGAGGCCGGCATCATCGGCAAGCCGCGCCAGCGCCAGACAATCCTCCCAATTCGCCGACCAGCGCTCCGGCACCGTGGTGGCCGAGCGGCCCGACGAGCAATTGGCGCCGAACAGCCCGATCTTGAGCGCGTTGCCATTGTACATGGCGATGCGGTCCCGCATCGATGCGCTGCGCGCCAGCACGGCATTCTCCTCTGCACGTCCTGCCGCCATATTAGCGCAGGTTTCATCTGCTCGTCATTCCGGTATCGTAACCCGATCACATTGCCGCTGTTGATCGCCTGGACTTGGCGTAAGACTTCCGGGCACAACGCCGTTACAATCCATCGTGATCCGGAAGCGTAAAAAGATCCGGACGCGGGCGCAATCGAACGACCAACACGCGCCCTTCTCTTTCATGAAAGCAGCAAGGAGTTTACGACATGTTGCCGATTGCCAAGATTCTCGCCGGTTGCGCCGTCGTCACCGCACTGTCGTCGCCGGCCGGCGCGCAAGGCGTGCTGACACAAAAGAACGTTTCGCTGGCGCTGGCGCAAACCATCGCCAACGCCGCGATCGCACAATGCCGCACCATGGGATACAAGATTTCGGTTTCCGTGGTCGATCGCGACGGCGTTCCGATCGTCATGATGCATGACGACGGCGCTGGGCTGAGCACCAACGAGGGCAGCGACCGCAAGGCCTATACGGCGGCTTCGTTCAAGCAACCCTCGGCGGATTTCGTCAAACGCCTGCAGGATCGTCCCGATACGGTCGGCTCGCGGCACTATACGCGGATTCTGGCGCTGGCCGGCGGCCTGCCCATCAAAGTCGGCAACGACGTGATCGGCGCGGTCGGCGTGTCCGGAACGCCGGGCAAGGACGATGTCTGCTCGCAGGCCGGCATCGACAAAGTGGCCGATCAGCTGAAGTAGTTCTTGGGCTGTCGTGCTCCAATTCCGCTCATTCCCGCGCAAGCGGGAATCCAGCACTGGGTCCCCGCTTTCGCGGGGACGAGCGGATTGAAGCGGCACCGCACCATTTTCCGCTCATTCCCGCGGAAGCGGGAATCCAGATCTGGGTCCCCGCTTTCGCGGGGACGAGCGGGTGGCTGAAGTGCCGCCATCCATTTACAACCGTTTAACATTAACCGGTGCATTGTGATCCGCATCTTCACGGGTGGTGAGGCGTGGATCGGGGATGGCCGGGGGAGGATTCGCAGCGTCTGAGCGTTCGTCATCGTCCGACGCGCTGCCGGTGCTTTCGGCCATAGCCTCAAGCGTAACATGGTCTGAAGCGTAAGCAGTCGAGTTCGAGTAGTGCGTACAGGGTGTCGGGCGGCGACGTTTCCGGGCGTCACAGCTTATCACGGTCGCGGCTTCGCGCTCGGCGATCAAAGCCGCGCCATCGCGGGCACGCTCGCGCTCGGCGCGTCTTCGGTCATCGCCGTTGCCGCGATCGGCAGCGCGGCGACAGTGACGGCGGCATGGCTGATCACAGGCACGGTCGGCCGCAATGCCGAGCTGCGCTCAAGTGCCCCGCTCGCGCTGCAAGTCGGCTTGCCGCGGCCGCTGACGCGATTGACCGACGGCGGTGAAGCTTTTGCAGTGCGCTTCGCCGCGCTCGACACGCCGATCGCCGAAGAACCGCACCAGGCGGCGCTCCCTCCCGCCGCGGCGCCAACCGTCACGATTGCACCGTCTGCCGTGCCGCTGCCGCGCAAGCGTTGGGTGGAACGCGCCGGACGCATCCCGCTGCCGCTGCCGCCGCCGCGCCCGCTTGACCGCATGGACGTGGTGAAGGCCGCTGTCGCCCGATCCGCGGCAAAAGCTGACATCGTCCGACCTTCGGTCACGGCTGACATCGCGCGTGCGCCGCCCAAGCCAGCCGAAGCTGAGCCGGAGATCACCGGCTCGATCATGGCGCGTCACGATCCGGCGCCAGTGCCGCCGCCACCCGCGCCCGCCATCCCCATGGCGCCGGCCCCCGTAATGCCTTCGTCCGCAGCGCCGGCGGTCGCCGACCGGCGGGCCGGTCCCCGGTTCGCCTATGCGGATCCAAAATCGCTGCTGACGCCGGACAGCCACACCGCGATCTACGACATCGTCGCGCACACTGTTTACCTGCCGGACGGCCAGCGGCTCGAAGCCCATTCCGGCCTCGGTCGCTTTCTCGACGATCCGCGCTTCATCACCCAAAAGGCGCGTGGGCCGACGCCGCCGAACGTCTATCATCTGACCTTGCGGGGCGAGTTGTTCCACGGCGTGCGTGCCATCCGGCTCACGCCGGAAGACGACAGAAAAATGTTCGGCCGCGACGGCATCCTCGCGCACAGCTACATGCTGGGCCCGAGCGGCCAATCGTTCGGCTGCGTCTCGTTTCGGAATTATCCGGAATTCCTCAACGCGTTCCTGCGCGGCGAGATCGACCGCCTCGTCGTCGTGCCGCATCTGCAAGCGCCGCCGTATTCCGCCCGCGCGTAAAGCCGCTTGGCCCCGCGTACCACGCCGGAAACTCGCCCCGGCGCCTCTTCAGCGGTCCTTGCCTAGAATCGGAAATCCCGCCCGCAGCAAGGAAGTACGCTGAAGTTCCGTGGCTCGACGCGGTTCGCTTGAACTTTTTCGATGAACAAACGTTTATGTTCCTGGACAGGAGCACGGAACCCGACCATGGATGAGCGGAGAACGCTGACGATTTTGGCTTGGACTGTCGGAAGCGTGGTCGGAATGATGTTCATTCTCAATGGAATTGCGCTCTCGTTCGTGGAAAGCGGGCCGACGCTGGCCGGCCGGCAGGTCGCCGCGCAGCACGCGTCGCGCAACCCGACGCCGCAGTTGCCGATGCGCGCCGCTATGCAGGGCGGCTGAGATCGCCGCCGGTTGGCGTCCGGCAACGTATTCCGTCTCAACTCCACCCCTATTGCGCGGCAAGCCGCAGCTCCTGCACCATGGCGCCCTCCGGCTGGCGCATGAGGCGCCGCACGCACTTGGGGACCTTGATGAAACAAGGCGCGGTCCACGAAGCGATGAGCAACGCGCGCGGCCCCGATCCGGCTTTGCCGGCGCTCAAGACCAGGCCCTTGTCGACCGCGCTCGGCCTCGAAATTCTCGACGTCGACTTGCACGAAAAGCTGCCCGACACGCGCGTTGCGCAACTGCGCGAGGCCTGGCACCAGGGCCTCATTGTGCTCCTGCGCGACCAGACTTTGACCGAACAGGACCAGGTCCGCTTCGCCGAATATTTTGGGCCGCCGGCGAAGACCATCAACGTGCACAATACCGGCCGCCATCCCGCCGTGATGCTGATCTCCAACATCCGCAAGGACGGCAAGCCGATCGGCGCGCTGCCGGACGGCGAAATGCAGTTCCACACCGACCAGTGCTACATCGAGCGGCCGGCCGCCGCCTCGATGCTCTATGCCATCGAAGTGCCGCGCGCCGGCGGCAACACGCTATTCGCCAACGCCTACCTCGCCTACGAAACGCTGCCGGCCGACATCAAAAGCCGCATCGACGGCCGCAAGGCGATCAACGCCTACGATTACGACAACGCCTCGACCTTCCGCGGCACGCGGCTGCGCGAAGGCGTGCCGCACTACGCGCATCCGGTCGTGCGCACCCACCCGGCGACCGGCCGCAAGGCGCTCTACGTCAACCGGCTGATGACGCTCGCCATCGCGGGGCTGCCGGACGACGAGAGCGATGCCTTGCTGAACCTGTTGTTCGATCATCAGGAGCAGCGGCGCTTCGTCTACGAGCATATCTGGCGGCCGGGCGACGTGATCCTCTGGGACAACCGCTGCACGCTCCATGCCCGCACCGATTTCAGCCCGCGCGAGCGGCGGCTGTTGAAGCGCATCACGATCGCGAAGGATTTCGAGAGCTAGCATGGCCGACGACACCGCCAACCCGCCGAAGCCATCGCGCATCAAGGCGGCGGTGGCCAAGATCAAAGAGCGCAAGAACGATGCCGAGCCGGCACCGCGCTGGGTCAATTACGTCGCCATGCTGACCGGCATCCTCGCCGGCGCCGCCGGTTTCCTGACCGTGCGCGCGACGACCTTGACCAACAACGCGATTTTCGAGGCCAATCAGGCGATCCTCGAACAGGCGCAATCATCCGACGCCTGGGCCGAGTATCAGGCCGAGAGCATCAAGGCGCGCATCGTCGAGACGCAGATTGCGGCGGCGGGCAGCGGGC
>JASHSE010000638.1 GCA_030036975.1 Xanthobacteraceae bacterium
GAGCTATGAGCCGTCGAGCCGCTCGCGCGGTGCCGAGGTGGGACGACGGCACCGCCGGCTTACGAACGGGATGACCGAAGTCTCGATGCGACAGCACGGCGTGACATGGGCGGCACTGGAATGGGCGGCACTGGAATGGGCGGCCCTGGAATGGGAGAAGGATCCTTTGCCGGGGGCGTGGAATCGCGCGCTTGCCCAGCTTGGCGGCCATCCGCTGCAATCGTGCCTATGGGGCGACGCGCGCCGTACTGTGGATGGCATCGCCCAGCACCGTTGGCTGGCGCGCTACGCCGGCAAACCGGTCTGGATGATCCGCGTGGAGGAACGAGCAGTTCTGGGCGGCAAGATCGCCTGGGCGCCGCGCGGGCCGACCGGGCGTACGGCGCCGATGAGCCTGGCGGTGCCGACCGGTTTCGAGGAGCGCCTCAAAGCGGAAGGCTTTTCGCTGCTCATCTGTGATCCCTGGGTCAATAGCGGCGACGAACCGGCAATCCGCCGCGCCAACGCCGGACGGCCGCGGCCGCAAACCATGTGGCTCGATCTTTCGGTCGGCAGAGATGTCTTATTCAAGAATTGTCATACGCAAATGCGCAAGGGTGTGCGCCGCGCGGCGCGAGCCGGCGTCCGCGTTGAGACGACCGCCGATCCCCGGCAAATACGCGAATTCGTTGCACTGTGCGGTAGCATCAGCAAAAAAAAGGGCTTCGAGCTTCGCATGACATCAGGCTTGATCGAATTCCTCCTGCGCCAGGCGGGTAACGAGAAGGATGTCCAGGCGGTGCAATTCGTCGCCGTGAAAGACGGCAAAATCGGATCTGGGCTGTTGGTCCTGCGCGCGGGCGAAAATGTGCACCAGATCTACGGTGCTACCGACAGGGATATGCGCCGGGACCGGGTCGGCGAGGCGTGCCAGTGGGGCGTCATCGAGTGGGCCATCGAACGCGGCTGCACGCGCTACGACCTCGAAGGCATCGATCCGGTCAACAACCCGACCGTTTATGAGTTCAAGAAGCGCCTCGGCGGCAAAGAGGTCACGTTGTGCGGTCACGTCCATTATCCGCTTACACTTTCGGGGCGGGCGATGGCGCGACTGATCCGACTCGGCTTCAGATAAATTTGATCCTTCTGGTTATCGGTGAATCAACGCCTCGTTCGACCAACGTGCCGGCCTTGGGCTCGGTGTAATAGACTGCGCTTAAAGCGCGAGATCTCTTGTCGTCGCTATCGGGTGTCGTCAGGGTATCAATATGTCTTTTATAAAACGCGCCGTCGCCGCCCGCGACGCCGGCGGCGTGTCAGACGTTGGCGTTGTTTGCTCGATCATCGCTGCCTACGCGGCTGAGGGAGTGGTGCAAATCCGCGGTGCCAAGCCGTCTGCGCAGGCTGACTCGTAGCCGAAGCGCCGCATCATCGGCCCATGCGCCTGTTCAATTCGCGCGATCTGCGCGGGCGTCAGCGCATCCCGCCAGCCGTCGACGCGGCCTTCGCGGAAGAACGCTAGCGCCTGGCGCGGCCGTTCGACGAAGCCGGCTGCGCGTTCCTGTTCCTGCAGGCGGGCGAAGCTCGCTGCAGCGACGGCGGAGGCGAGCCGCTCGACGTCGTCGGGCAGGTCGAGGAAGCGGGCGGTCGCGCCGAACGCGGCGGGATCGGCGTGCAGGTCCTCGTAGCGCACCACGTGTACCGGGAACGGCGCCTGACGCCACGATCCCACGTGATCGCTCCAGCTCAGCAAGCGCTGCTGCAATTGCTCGTCCAGGCGGTTGGGCGAATTCGAGAACGTCGCGTCCGCATCCGCCATGCGGTCAATTGCGGCGTCGATCGTCCGCCCGTTGTGATGGGCGAGCGACACCGCCACCGCGCGCGGATCGCGCACGATATAGACGGCACCGCGCGTCGCGTTGGTGGGGAACAGCGGCTCGCCAGCCGGCGTCAGATGATAGGCGTCGTGAGCCTTGCAGTAGCGCGGGCGCTTCGCTTCCGCTGCCCAGATTTCATAAGCGCGTGGCCGCAGGTTGGTCTGCTGCTCCAATGTCAGGTCGGCGGCCGCGATGCCAAGCGCCTCATCGAACGCGGAGCGGCTGCCGGCAAATCCACCCAGGAACGTCAGTTTGTTGATATCGGCCGGTTCGCCGGAGATAAGCGTGGCGATGAAGGCGCGCAGCCAAGTATTGCCCGACTTCGGGTAGGAGGCGAGCCAGAAGATGCCGCTCATCGCGGTCACGCCTCTAGGACGCCGAGCGCCAGCGTCGCCGCTTCATCGAGGCTCGGAGCGCCGTGTGGCACGTGCAGCCGCCACACCGTCACCCCACCGGCCACGAGCCGCGTCAGGCCGGCAAAGATATCCGGGCCTCGGGCCAACGCGCTAGCGGGGCGGCGCATGTGTACCACGCCGCGCAGTGCGCCGGCGGCGCGGGCGCCGCGCAGCCGCTCGATGGTGACCGCGCCGCTGTCGCGCCGCGACAGCAGGATGATTGCCGTGAGCCGGTTCCGCTCCTGGGCGGAGCGGATGCCGCAGTCGAAGACGTACTTCTCCTTGTCGCGCGCCGCGCGTTCCAAAGCTCGGCTCTCCAGACCGAGTCGATCAAGGGCGTCGCGCCACAGCCGTAGCCGGCCGCAGCCGGCCAGCACCTGCGTTTCGTGCGGATCGATGACACAGACGTCATCGGCAACCACGGCGTGGCCCCGTGCGGCCAGCACCGCCGCGAGCGTAGACTTGCCGGCGGCGGAGTGGCCGCACAGCGCGATCGCTTGCGCCCCGACCACGATTACGCTGCCATGCAGCGGCAACAGCCCGCGTTGATGCCACAGCACCGCTTGCAGCGAACCACTGAGAACGGGGGTCGGGTCGGCATCCGGTTCGGCATCGACCAAGACCTCGTCGCCGTTGCGGACCAGGATACGGCCGGTGCCCGGCAGAGCCAGCAGATACTCGCTTGTCCCCTTCGTCTGAAACAGCGGTCCGACATGATCGGGAGCGTCGAGGCGCGGCGGCACCGCGGCCCGCCGGACGACGACATCGCAACGGGCGTGGCGCGGCCCGTCCCACGGCGCCAGCGCCGGCAGGTGGAAATCGGACTCTAGCTTGAGCCCGTGGAAATGATAGGCCCGCGGCATTGCCCTCGCCCTATGCATGCGCAAGAGTACGGAGGGCGGGCGTAGTTGTTGTGCAAGCGTGCGCCAAGCGGCGCTCCTGTGTCGCACGAAGCTTAAGCATTGTCGCCTTAGACCGAGCGGATGAACTGACCCAACTTACAGCGATTGCAAACGCTGGCAAGTTTGGATTTTTATGCTTATGATTCAAGCAGGGAAATCGCGGTGCGCAAGCTAGGGTGGCCGGATGAATGCGAGAAGTCGGGTCGTGGCGACGCTGGAAGATGTTAGGTCGGAGACCCGCGCGGACCCGCGCTGCCCGTTTCTGGCCTATCACAACATTCTTGGAGCCGCATACGTCGCCGGCTTACTTGACCATGTCATGGCCCATCAAAGCGACTTCCAAACAGGGGTGATGCGCAACCGTGAAACGGGCGAGGAGATCGCCGATCCGGTGCAAAGGGACGCAGTGTACCTCAGCGACTTTGGCGCATTCTTGGCTCCGATCAAATCGTTCGTCAGCGCCAGCGCTGCTTCGGCCCTTAGCGCGCTGCGCCTGAACGAAGCCAGGGTCAAGCCAAGGGAATTCGTCATCACCGCCTATCGGGACGGCGGCCACATCGCCGAGCATATCGATACGCACAAGCGGCCCGATCGGATACGCATCCTGTCCTGCGTCTATTACTTTGCGGCGATGCCGCGCCGCTTCAGCGGCGGCCAACTGCGGCTCTACGGCCTTCCCAGAGGTCCTGCCGCTCAACAGGGTCCGAGTGCCTCCTTCATCGATATTGAGCCGAGAACCGATACATTGGTGATCTTTCCAAGTTGGCTTCGCCACAAGGTCATGCCGGTGCGCGTGCCGTCTGGGGCCTGGGCGGACTCACGCTTCACAATAAATTGCTGGATGCACCGCGCAGGGTGAGCGCGGATTGCTCAGGCATCAAACACGGCAATTGGTGCGGAGCAGGCGCGGGCTTAAGCGTTGCCGCCTTCGACCCAGCGGATAAACCGGCCGACGTGAACGCCGCGAGCCAGCGCCGATCGGTATTCGGCTTTGCGCTTTTGCGCTTCGTTGGCGTCGTTCGGCCATTGCGCCACGAGCCGCTTGAGGCGCGGCAGGTCGAGCAGCCTCTTCGCCAGGGGCGACGCATCAAGTCGGTCGATGTCGGCGGTGATGTCGCTTCGTCTGGCATCAAGTGTGCGAAACCATGTCGGCGTATTGGCGCCGCGTCGCTGCTCGCTCAGGATCGCCGCCGGTAGGCGATCGGCCAATACCCGGCGCGCG
Source organism: Xanthobacteraceae bacterium (assembly GCA_030036975.1). Classification (GTDB taxonomy): domain Bacteria; phylum Pseudomonadota; class Alphaproteobacteria; order Rhizobiales; family Xanthobacteraceae; genus BOG-931. Next base: position 4,376 of record JASHSE010000638.1, read on the forward strand.
AACGAGCGCGGAATACCGTCGCGCCGGTACATCGGTTCGGGTACCGAAAGCGCGAATTCAAGGAGCCGGCGATCGCCATGCGGATCGCGTATCTCCAAGCCCGAAGTCTCCTCGGCCAGCCCGCGGACGTCGCGGGCGTATTGATTGTGGTCGAACAGACGATAGGCGCGCAGCCGCTTCGCATTCCAATCGCGCACACCAAACCACGGGTCGAATCCCTGGGCACGCCATGATCGCGCCAGGCCGGTTTCGGCGATAAACGTCGGATTGAGCACGCAATACTGGGCGACGCTGTCCGGATCCTTCCCGCGCAACCGATGGATCAAGCGACGCGTCCAGTGCGGTGCCAATGGGAAGAAAAGGTCAGCGGCCATCGTGCGGGCCAGCCCTCGATCGCTCTGCCGGGCAACGTCTTGGAGATCGCGCAACAGGCTGCGCCACTGGCGTCCCTGGAATAGATCGACGAGCGAAAGCCGGCCCCACCACGTCAGGCCGAAATTGCCGTAATTCCCGATCAACATCGCCCGGTGACCGGTCGCAACAGCTGTCTCGTAAAGATAAGGGCCAAAGCCGAGGCCTGCTGGATCGTATACAGGCAGGTGCATGCGCACGAACGGGCGCGTGTCGTCGAAAGCGCTGGGATGGATGTGCTCGGGCGCAATGAAATGCATGTGAAGGCCCGGATACACGCGTCCGAGCGCTTCGACCTTGTCGCGTTCGTCGAGATATTTGAAGCGCCCCACGTCGATGTTCGTACCTGGCGGCGGCACC
>JASHSE010000639.1 GCA_030036975.1 Xanthobacteraceae bacterium
CGATGGCGGCACCGCTTGCGTGGCTCTCGGCCACCGCGTCGGCCACCGCCGCTCCGGCGCGCTCCATCAAGGCGATGCCGGACGTTCCGCCGGCGATCGTCAGGCGGTCGGCCTCCGCCATTTCGACGTTGCTGAGAAGCTCGATCATGTCCATCGAAGATAACGAAAGCGGCGGAGGCCGCCTATCGCCAAGCGCCTTCATCGCACTATTGACGAGATAATAGGCACTATGCCTATTTCCACGGCGAAGGCCTTTTCGAAGCACCGCAAAAGCGGTTGCGGGCCTCCTCTAGAACGCTGATGTAACTTGATTATTTCCGCGGCCGGGGCCCTGGCACGGGACCTGCTAACCGAGGCAACGGTTCCGCGCGTGCATTGGCCCGCCACGGAGCCGGGAGACTGAACGCGATGAAGAAGATCGAGGCGATCATCAAGCCGTTCAAGCTCGATGAGGTCAAGGAGGCACTGCAGGAAGTCGGCTTGCAAGGCATCACCGTCACCGAAGCCAAAGGGTTCGGCCGTCAGAAGGGACACACCGAACTTTATCGCGGCGCCGAGTACGTCGTCGATTTTCTCCCCAAGGTGAAGATCGAGGTTGTGCTCGGCGACGACATGGTCGAAAAGGCCGTCGATGCGATCCGCCGCGCCGCGCAGACCGGACGGATCGGCGACGGCAAGATTTTCGTCTCGAGCATCGAGGAGGCGATCCGGATCAGGACGGGGGAATCCGGAATTGACGCCATCTGAACCGCCGATCTGACCGCTCGCCGGACCGCGCCGGCGGAACGCGCCAAAAAAGCATCCAGCTTTCCACCAACACCACGGCCACCAACACCACGAAAGGTACGCCTGCCATGACCACGCCGAAGACCGTCATGAAGATGATCAAAGACAATGACGTCAAATACGTCGATTTCCGTTTCACCGATCCGCGCGGCAAATGGCAGCACGTGACCACCGACGTGACCACGTTCGAGGAAGACACCTTCGCCGAAGGCATCATGTTCGACGGTTCCTCGATCGCCGGCTGGAAGGCGATCCATGAATCCGACATGCAGCTGATGCCGGATCCGGAAAGCGCCTGCATCGATCCGTTCTTCGCCGAGACCACGCTGGTGCTGGTCTGCGACACGCTGGAGCCGCTTACCGGCGAGCCGTACACGCGCGATCCGCGCTCGATCTGCAAGAAGGCCGCCGGCCTCGTCAAAGCCATGGGCGTCGGCGACACCGTGTTCTTCGGACCGGAGGCCGAATTCTTCATCTTCGACGACGTCAAATATTCGGCGACGCCCTACCATGTCGGCTACCGCGTCGACTCCGTCGAGTTTCCGACCAATTCCGACACCGAATACGAAGGCGGCAATCTCGGCCACCATATCGGCTTCAAGAAGGGCTATTTCCCGGTGCCGCCGCTCGACACCGCCCAGGACATGCGCTCGGAAATGCTCGCCGCCATGGCGCGCATGGGCGTCAAGGTGGAGAAGCACCACCACGAAGTCGGCTCGGCGCAGCACGAACTCGGCATGCAATTCGCGCCGATGGTGCGCATGGCCGACCAGATGCAGATCTACAAGTACTGCATCCAACAGGTCGCCCAGGTCTACGGCAAGACCGCGACCTTCATGCCGAAGCCGATCTACGGCGACAACGGTTCGGGCATGCACTGCCACCAGTCGATCTGGAAAGGCGACAAGCCGATGTTTGCCGGCAACAAATACGCCGACCTGTCGGACACCTACCTGCAATACATCGCCGGCATCCTCAAGCATGCCCGCGCCATCAACGCCTTCACCAATCCGACGACGAACTCCTACAAGCGGCTGGTGCCCGGCTTCGAGGCGCCGGTGCTGCTGGCCTACTCGGTGCGCAACCGCTCGGCGAGCTGCCGCATCCCGCTCGGCTCGTCGCCGAAGGCCAAGCGCGTCGAGGTGCGCTACCCCGACCCGCTGTGCAATCCGTATCTCGGCTTTGCCGCCATGCTGATGGCCGGCCTCGACGGCATCAAGAACAAGCTCAATCCCGGCGAGCCGATGGACAAGGACCTCTACGATCTGCCGCCGCGCGAGCTGAAAAAGATTCCGACCGTGTGCGGCAGCCTGCGCGAGGCGCTCTCCCATCTCGATAAGGACCGCGACTTCCTGAAAGCCGGCGGCGTGTTCGACGACGACTTCATCGACAGCTACATGGAGCTGAAGATGCAGGAAATCATCCGCTTCGAGCACACGCCGCACCCGGTCGAATTCGAAATGTACTATTCGGCGTAGCGTCCGCGTACCCTCCCTGCATTGCATTGAAGCAGTGCGAACTTGCGGGGCGCCCTGCGGCGCCCCGTTTTTTTCTTTCAACCAGCTTGCCCGGATCAGTCGACTTTCGCGCCGGAAAATTTGACGGCCTTGGCCCATCTTGCCGTATCGGCGGCAACGAAGGCGTCAAGCTCGCGCGGGCTCATGACCATCGGCTCGGCGCCAAGTTCGCGAATGCGATCCGCGATGGCTGGCTCGGCGAGACTCGCGTTCACGGCTTTGTTGAGGGCCGCAATTGTGGCTGCCGGCGTCGCCTTGGGCGCGCCGAGGCCGTACCACGACATCACCTCGTAGCCGGAGACGGCGGAGGCCAGCGGCGGAATTCCGGGCAGGGCCGGCCATGGTTTCGAACTGGTGACCGCGAGCGCCCGCAGGCGCCCGCCGCGGATCAAGCCAATCGAGTCAACAACGTTGGCGAAGATGAGCTGCACGCGGCCGGCCATCAGGTCGGCTAGCGCCTCCGCCGAGCCGCGGTAAGGCACGTGGACCATCGAGACGCCGGCCATCATCTGAAACAGCTCGCCCGCCATATGCATGGTCGTGCCGTTTCCGGCGGATGCCATATTCATCTTGCCCGGATTGGCCTTGGCATAGTCGATAACATCGGCGACGCTTTTCGACGCGGACGCGGAATTGGTCACCATCACGAGCGGGGCTTGCATGATACCGGCCACCATCGCGATGTCGCGGATGAAATCGAACGGCAAATTCTTGTAAAGGGTCGCATCAATCGCGTTCTTTGCGCCACCCAGGTTCAGTGTGTTGCCGTCTGGCCGCGCCTTGACCACGGATTCGGTGCCGAGATTGCCGCCGGCGCCCGGCCGGTTGTCAACGATGACCGATTGTCCCAACCTTTGCTGCAGCGGTTGCCCGATCAGCCGCGCGCATGTATCGGCCACGCCCCCTGGCGGGAAACCCACCACAATGTGGATGGGCCCAGGAGCAAGCGAGTCCGCCCCTGCAGGACGCGGGATGAGTGGCCATGCAGCGGCGCCGAGCGAAAGCGATAGAATTTTGCGCCGCGGGAGATTCATACTGACCGCGATTTTCAATGACTCATATCCCTCACCCTGAGGTGCTCGGCGCTCCGCGCCGAGCCTCGAAGGGAGAGGCCGCGGCGCCTCGGCCTGCATCCTTCGAGGCTCGCCCTGCGGGCGAGCACCTCAGGATGAGGATCAATGTTAGGATGAGGGTCAACGTTAAGTGCGCTTGGTATGATGATGCGACCCTGGTTATGGCGCGGAGCGGCGTGCCTGCCGTGATTGCGGAGCGCGTAACGCCGCATGTGCCGGATCAGCAATTTGGCCGACGGCGACGGGTCGCTGCCATAGACGAAAGCGAAGGGTACCTGGGGTACCGGATCGGCCGCGATGTTGCGGAAGACGACCTTGGGAAAGTTCGTGGTTTTCATAAGCTCCGGAACGACCGCGATGCCATGGCGGAGAGCGACATAGCCCAACACCGCGACGGAATCGAGCTGGCGCTTGACCACGCGCGGCACGAACTTGCCGATGCGGGCAATGGCCTCGGTATAGCCGAAGAACCCTATGTCAACCTCGGGTGTGGTACCGACGAACGCCTCGCCCGCGAGCATCGCGGGGCTGATGTCCTCATGCTGTGCGAGGGGATGATCGCTGCGCAGCGCCAGCACCAAGCGCTGACGATAGATTTCGAAGCCGCGGACGCCCGACGGATATTCGTTTGGCGCGCGCGTGAAACCGGCATCCAGCTCGTTGCGCACGATTCCGTCGATCTGCGCCATCGGGAACACCCTTCGGATCGTGATCTCGATCGCCGGGTGGGCTTGCTGGAAATCGCCGACCCAGCTCTCCAGCATGTCCGCGCTCAATAGCGAAGCC
>JASHSE010000640.1 GCA_030036975.1 Xanthobacteraceae bacterium
GCTGCTGTTGCTCGACGAGCCGCTCGAAGGCCTCGCGCCGATCGTGGTCGAAGAGCTCGCTGCCGCGATCCGCCGCATGACCGAGCAAGGCGAGGGCGCCTTCATCCTGGTCGAGCAGCACGCCGATATCGCGCTGTCGCTCACCCGATCGGCGCTCGTGCTCGAACGTGGCCGCATCGTGCATTCCGGCCCGTCCGCGCAATTGCTCGCCGACCCGGCCGCGCTCGATCGCCTGATCGGTTTACGGCTGGCGGAGGTGTGAAGACGCATAAAATTCGACCCTCCCCTGCAGGGGGGAGGGTCGGCTCGCATCGAAGATGCGAGCCGGGTGGGGTGCGGGCGGCGGAGATCACCCCACCCCGGCGCGCTTCGCGCGCCGACCCTCCCCCTGCAGGGGAGGGTGAAGAGTCACTGGCCGGACGTATTCCCTGCCGCGAGGGCCTTGATCGAAGGGTCGAGCTGCGCGTAATCGGAATCCGGCAGACGCGTCCAATATTGATTGCGGCCCAATAGCGAAATGCCCAGATAGCCGCGCACGGTCAGCGTCTGGCCATCGGGCGACAGTTTCATTTCGGCGTCGTAGACGTTGCCGTCGCGCGGATCGAGAATCGTGCCGCCCTCATAGCTGTTGTCGCCGGCCGGCTTCATGCCGCGAATGATTTCGAGGCCGAGCCACGGCTTGTTGTGGCGGTCGTCCTTGCAGCGGCTGCACACGACGTTCGGATCCTGGCCCGGCTGCAGAAACATTTTGGCGAGGATGCCGTCATAGACGCCGTCATGATCGGTGATCAGGAACCAGCCGTTCGGCTGCTTGGTCTGTTGATCGACGGACTGCCAAAGCCCGACTGGCGTCAGGTCGGCGCTGACCGAGGTTTTGCCGGCTGCGAGGGCCAGGAAGGCGGCCAGAACTGTCACGATTTTTGCTCGCATCGTCGGGACTCCATTTCTTCGCTGAGCAACGCGCGGCCGGGCGGGCGGTGGCATCGGACTTGATTCACCTGCCATGCAGATTCATCTGGTGCATCGGCGCGTCTTGCTCCACCATGGCGCCGATCCGACCAGCCGTTATTCGGAGAACGACGTGAAAATCAAGGCCATAGAGCCGATTGCGGTCAGCCTGCCGATGCACAAGCCCGTGAGTATGGCGGGCGAAACTGTGGCACGCGCCGACAATATGCTGATCCGCGTCGCCTCGGACAATGGTCAGGTCGGCTGGGGCGAGGCCGCCGCGGCGCCGACCATGACGGGCGAGACCGTCCCCGGCATGGTCGCCGCGGTCGGCTATTTGGCGCCGCCGCTCCATGGCCGTCCGGCCGACGATTTCGCCGCCGCGTCGGCCGCGATGGACGCCGCCATGTACGGCAACAATGCCGCCAAGGCCGCCATCGAGATGGCGCTGCACGATCTCGTCGCCCGCGCGTCCGGACGGCCGCTTTATGCGCTGTTCGGCGCCAAGCGGCGCAGCCGTATTGCGGTTCTCGCCGTGCTTGGGTCCACCGACGAAGGCGCCGACCTGCGCGAGGCGCGCGAGCGCTGGGCTGCCGGGTATCGCGCGTTCAAGATCAAGGTGGGTTTGAGCGCGCCCGAAGCCGACGCCGCGCGCACGCGGGCGGTTTGCGCGTTACTCAAGCGCAACGCTGAGACCAGCGGCGAGGCGTGTCTGGTCTCGGCCGACGCCAATCAAGGTTTTGGCGTCGACGAAGCGCTGCGTTACGTCGCGGCGCTCGGCGATTGCGCGCTCGATTTTTTCGAGCAGCCGGTCCAAGCGCACGATCTCGACGGCATGGCGCGCGTCGCCGCGGCAAGCCGCGTGCCGATCGGCGCCGACGAGGGCATCCATTCGCTCGACGACATCGAGCGCCATCACGTGCGCCGGGCGGCGGCCGGCGTCAGCCTCAAAGCGATCAAGCTCGGCGGCCTGCGCGCGGTGCATGACGCGTGGCGGCTGTGCGATCGCCTCGGCATGAAGGTGAATCTCTCCTGCAAGACCGGCGAGTCGAGCATTGCGTCGGCGGCGGCGCTGCATCTTGCCGCAACCGCGCCGGCGCTCGCCTGGGGTCTCACGCTGACCAATGCGGGCCTCGCCGAAGACGTCACCGCTGCGCCGCTGCGCATCGAAACCGGCCACGCCGTGGTGCCGGACCGGCCGGGCCTTGGCATCGACGTCGACGAGGCTCGCGTGCGCTGCCGGCTGCCGGAAGGTACATTGAGAGTGGCGTAGGCTGTGCGAATGGGGCGAGGCCCGTTGCATAAGCCGTCATTCCGGGGCGCGCCGAAGGCGCGAGCCCGGAGTCCATAACCGCAGTCTTTGAAGATAAAGAACAGCGTGTAGGATTTTCACGGTTGTCTTTGTTCGTGATTATGGATTCCGGGCCCGCGCGCTGCGCGCGCGTCCCGGAATGACGGAGGAGAGGGGGCCGGTGACCGCCAAACAACTCGGCATCGCCGTCGTCGGCTCCGGCCGCATCGGCACCCTGCGGGCGCGGCTTGCCGCCAAACATCCGGCGGTGCGGCTGGATTAGGAGGCGTGCTCGCGAATATTGGTTATTACGGCCGGGTCGACCGCCCATTGGCCGAGTTTGCTGCAGATCCGCCCGAAAGCGGCTGTTGGATGGCGATTGGACGATGTCGACCAAATGCCCATCGGCGACAAATCCCTCCACACACCTGTCAAATCGATGTAGTCTTATCTCTGAGCTGTCAACGGGACGTGCCGATGTCCCACTGCGACCGGCAGTCTACGTGCGATTGGCAGGCGAATATGGGCTCGCAAACAATTCAAATTCCGCAGGCACGGACACCGACAGCGTATCCGCGATAACGTGTTGACCTCTTCGGGAGGCTACAATGGCCACATGGCAACCTGATCCGAGCTTTTATCCGTCGCCCCGTTTGGCGGCCAAGGCACCGCCCGAAACGCTTGCCTACGTGGCGGCGTTTGATCCGCAGCGAACGACGCCCGACGCCATAGCGGTCGTCGATGTCGACCCTCATTCCTCATCATATTCACGCATTGTCGGCATGGTCCCGGCCACGCACCCGGGCGACGAATTTCATCATTTTGGTTGGAACGCCTGCTCCTCCTGCCTTTGCCCCAACGCGCCTCATCCGCATGTCGAGCGCCGTTATCTGGTGGTGCCGGGACTGCGTTCATCGCGCATCTACGTCCTCGACACCAAGCCAGACCCGCGCAAGCCTTCCATCGTCAAGGTGGTCGAGCCGCAGGAAATCGCCGAAAAGACCGGCTATACGCGGCCGCACACCGTGCATTGCGGTCCTGGAGGAATTTACATCGCCGCGCTCGGCAATAAAGACGGCAAGGCGCCGGGTGGCGTCTTCGTGATGGATCAGGAAACCTTCGAGCCGCTGGGCCGCTGGGAGGTCGACCGCGGGCCACAGCAGCTCGGCTACGACGTCTGGTGGCACCTTGGTTACGACACCCTGGTGACCAGCGAATGGGGCACGCCCGACACATTCGAGAACGGCCTCGTTCCCGAAATCCTGTTGGGCAGCAAATACGGGCGTCGACTCCACTTCTGGGATTTTACCAAACGCCGACACCTGCAGGAAATCGACTTCGGCGAGGAACATCAGCTGGTGTTCGAGCTGCGCCCGGCGCACGATCCGACCAAGGCGCACGGCTTCGTCAATTGCGTCATCAGTCTCAAAGATCTGTCGTCTTCGATCTGGACCTGGTATCGCGCCGGCGACCAATGGGCGGTGAAAAAGATCATTTCCATTCCGGCGGAGCCCGCCGACCCCGATCTGTTGCCGCCGGTGCTCAAGGGCTTCAAGGCGGTGCCGCCGCTGGTCACGGACATCGACCTGTCGATGGACGATCGCTTCCTTTACGTCGCTTGTTGGGGCACCGGCGATCTGCAGCAGTACGACGTCTCCGACCCGCTCAATCCCAAGCTCACCGGCAAGGTGCGGATCGGCGGCATCGTGGCGCGAGCGGGTCATCCGGGCGCCGAAAATGGCAAGCTCAACGGCGGTCCGCAGATGGTCGAGGTGAGCCGCGACGGCAGGCGGGTCTACTTCACCAATTCGCTTTATGGCGCGATCGATCCGCAGTTCTATCCCGAAGGGATCGACGGTTGGATGGTGAAACTGGACGCGAGGCCGGAGGGCGGCATCGGCTTCGATCCAAAATTCTTCGTCGACTGGCCGAAGGGGCAGCGCCCGCACCAAGTCCGCCTGCAAAATGGCGATTGCTCGTCGGACTCCTATTGCTATCCGTGAGCGGGACGGTCTCGCCGCGGCCCTGATGGCATGGCGATTTCCAGCACCCTTTGGCTTTGGTTTGCCGTCGCAGCGCTGGGCTTCTTTCATGGTGTCAATCCGGCGATGGGCTGGCTGTTTGCGGTGGCGCTCGGCCTCAACCGCCGCAGCGAGCGGGTGGTCTGGTTGTCGCTCGCGCCGATCGTGCTCGGCCATGCCGTTGCGGTCGCGCTCGTCGTGCTGGCGGCGCTCGCGGTTGGCTTGATCGTTGATCCGGGCCCGCTTCAGAGCATTGCCGGCTTGATCCTGCTGGCGTGGGCGGCATGGCACGCCGTCTACGGGCGCCGGCATAAAGTGCGCATCGGCATGCAGACCGGCTATGTCGGGTTGGGCGTGTGGTCCTTTTTGATGGCGAATGCCCATGGCGCGGGATTGATGTTGATCCCGGCGGTCATCCCGCTGTGCATCGCTGCCGCACCAGCGCACCAACTGACGGCACGTGGTTCCACTTCAATAGCTCTCGCCGCGCTCGGCCTTCACACCGCCGCGATGCTTGGAGCGAGCGCAATGATCTCTATCGCCGTTTACAAGTGGGTCGGTCTGGCGTTCCTGCGGCGCGGCTGGATCAATCTCGATTTGCTTTGGACGGGGGCATTGATCGCATGCGGCATTATTTTACTTGCTCTGTGAAATCACGGGCTCTCGTCCGGACCGGCCGCACAAGCGATCCCGCCACGGCCTGCCCATTTGCGACAACGGGTCGCCTGGGACCGGTGCCGGGGCGTTCTGCTAAGCTTCCGTTTGGAACGCCCGCATAAACGAGCGTCAAAGAACAACGGGGAGGACGCCATGCTCACGCGTTGCGCGGCGGCATTGTTGCTGGCGGGGCTTTGTGGGCCCGCCCACGCTCAGGCCCAAGCCCAAGACCGGGACCAAGAACAGACGGTCACGGTGCAGCTTGTTCGCAGCATCGCCCAGGCGCCGTATTATATCGCCGTCGACAAGGGCTACTTCGCCCAGGAAGGCATCAAGCTGCAATCCGGCATCGTGCGCAGCGCGCTCGACACCATCGCGCCGATGGCAAGCGGCCGGCTCGACGTCGGCATCGGCGCCGCTACCGCCGGCTTCTTCAACGCCGCGCACCAGGGTTTCGATCTGCGCGTCGTCGCCGCCATGGGCGTCCAGGGGCCGGTGATGGCGACGCAGCCGCTGATCCGCAAGGCGTTGTGGGACGCCGGCACCATTCGCAGCGCCAAGGATTTTCCCAGCCACAGAATCGCGATCAACGCGCCCGGCGACATCACCGAATATTTTTTGACGCTCATGGCGCGCAAATATCACCTGCATTTCAAGGCGCTGAACGTAGTGCCGCTCGGCTTTGCCGAGCAATTCGTCGCCTTCAAGAACGGCGCCATCGACGCCGGATTTTTGCCGGAGCCGCTGTCGACCACCGCGCGGATGGCGGGCGTCGCCGCGCTCGATACCGCCGATGACGGCGTCGGCACCGGCACCATCACCACCTTCGTGTTCTTCGGTACCAAATTCATGCAGGAAAAACCCAAGGCGGCGCTCGGCTTTTTGCGCGCGTTGGTGCGCGGCGCGCACGACGCCCAGGGTTCGTACCTGAAAGACCCGGCGATTGCCACCTCGATCGCCAAGCAGACCGATCTCAAGGTCGCGGCGATCGAGAACGCGACGCCTTACGCCATCGATCCCAATCTCGACATCGCCAAGTTCGCGGACCAGCTGCGCGACCAGGAGACTGTGCACCACGAGCACGGCGAGCTCAATTATCAGGGCCAGCTGTCGTTCAAGAAGGTGATCGACGCAAGCCTGGTACACGAGGCTGCGGTGAGCTTGAAGTAATCGTCAAGATACAACGAAAGCCCGGAAAATCAGGTCGGGAAAATGCAGCTTGACGATCAGAGAAAGCCGTCGATCGCAATGGCCGGCCTTTTGCAGCCATTGCGATCGACGGCGCGAAGCGATGGAAGGTAGAGCGAATTGATTGCGAGTTTTTGAGCCAAGGGGAGTGAACATGAAGACGTTGACCGCATCAGCCGCGCCGTCGCGCCGCCGCGTCATGGCCGGTGCGCTTGCCGCCGGGTTGGCCGCGCCGGCGTTGTTGCGCGCGCGTTCGGCGAACGCGGCGGGCTATCCGGAGCGGCCGGTCAAGTTTGTGGTGGCCAACACGCCCGGCGGGCCGTCGGACATCGTCGCCCGCTTCGTCACCGCCGCGCTCGAGCAATCGACCGGCAAAACGTTCATTGTCGAGAACCGCGGCGGCGCCGGCGGCAATATCGGCATGGAATATGCCGCCCATGCCGAGCCCGACGGCTACACCATCCTGCTCGCCACCAACGCCTACTCGGTCAATTACGGCCTCTACAAGCATCTGCCCTACGATCCGTACAAGGATTTCGTCGGCGTCAGCGAGCTTGCCACCTCGCCGAACACGTTTGCGGTGCGCGTGGAAGCGCGGGCCAAGACCATGAAGGACTTCGTCGCGCTCGCCCGCGCCAATCCGGATAAATACAATTGTTCGACGCCGCCGATCGGCACGACCGCGCAACTGCAGTTCGAGCTCTTGAAAATCCGCGAAAAGCTGCCGCAACTCGCCGACGTGGTTTTCAAGGGCGGCGGCGATGCGATAACAGCGCTCCTTAGCAGCACCGTGCAGATGACCTCGGGCTCGCTGGCGCCGGCGCTGCCGCACATCAAGAACGGCACGCTGCGCTGTCTTGCGGTGAGCGCGGCGTCGCGCTGGCCCGATTTGCCGGACGTGCCGACCATGGAGCAGGCCGGCTATGCGGATTTCGTCTCCGCCGTTGACTGCGTGCTGCTGGCGCCGGCCAAGACGCCGCCGGCGAACGTCAAATGGCTGGAGACGCAGACGTTGAAGGTTCTATCGAGCAAAGAGATGAAGGACAAGCTCTACAAGGCCGGCTTCCTGGTCCGCGCCGAAGGCGCCGCGGCCGCCTGGGCGCGCGTCACCAAGGAGATCAACGAGTTCAAGCGCATCATCGACCAGGCCGGCATTCAGAAACTGTAGGCCCTAAGCCTGGACTATGTTCGCTGTGCCTTAGCTCGCACGAGCCGGCGGCGCTCCAAACTTTCGGCCGACCAGACTGCGTCGAGCTCATAGAATTCGGGAACCGACTTGGCACCGGGCGGCAGCGTTACCCACGGCTGTTTGGAGGATGTATAAATGTGGATGTCCGGCGGGCAGAGGTCAGGGTTGTCCATGGTGCCGACGCGGACAAACCGGATCGCCGGACCGGATTGCGGGTAATTGCTCCAGACCGCGACCCGGCAGGTCGGGCAGCGGGCGATGCTCTGGCCCCTGCCGCTCGCCGACGGCGTCATGACGATTTCGGGCTCAGCAGCGGTGTGCACGACACGATCGGCTTCATAAAGAGCATTGAGCGCGTGCACCGTCCCCGTCTCGCGTTGGCACCAGCGGCAATGGCAAGCATGGACAATCAATGGCGTTCCGATCAGACGATATCGGACGTGCCGGCACGTGCATCCCCCTTCCATGTTCTGCTCCATCGAGTAGTGGCCAAAACTACAGCAGCCGGCCGTCGGCGCCGAAGAACGGAAACGGGCCGGCGAAGTCGCCGATCGGCACCAGATGCGTGGCGATCGTGCCAAATTCTTCGTCGCCCGCCAACCAGACATGCAGATGAAATGCCGGCGGCTCGACCGTCAAGGACGGCGGCAATCGTCCGTCGAGATCGAGCGCGACGGCGTAGTTGGGCGCCGGGCAAATGGTCGCCGCGATGCCGGCAAACGTCGTCGTCGTGGCGCGGTGCACGTGACCGGCGGCGACCAATCGCACCCGTTTGTACTTGCGCACGATGGCGGCGAGGTCGCCGGCATTGCCCAGATTTTGCGCATCCATATGGGATTCCGGTCACGAACGGCGGATGGTGCAGGAAGATAAGTACCGGCCGGCGTCGGTCGGCTGGCGCGGCGAGCGCAGCGTCGAGCCAAGCCAAGGTCGCGGCGTCGAGTTCACCGTGCGCCGCGCCGGGGACCACGGAATCGAGCAGCACAATATCGACGGCGCCGATCGTACACATCAGATTGAGCGCGTCGCCGGTCGGCGCATAAGCCTGCTGCGGCAGCACAGTGCGAAAAAGTCCGCGGCCATCATGATTGCCGGGAATTGCCGCAAACGGAAGCTCCAGCTTCGTTAGAAGACGCACGAGATGGTCGTAAGCGGCCGGCAGCGGCGCATCGACGAGATCGCCGGACATCACTACGAGATCGGGCCGCGGCGCCAAGCGGTTGAGCTCGCGAATGCATCGCGTGAGCGCAGCCGCGGTATCGACGTGGCCATACGCCAGCTCGCCGGGCGGCTTGATGTGGAGATCGGAAATCTGCGCGATCAGGACCCGCGCGCTCACGTCGTGTCCCCCGGCAAGAGGCGGATGGCGGCCGGTTCGACCGACAAGCCGACACGATCGCCGGCGGCTAGCGCAATCGCGTTCGGCACGTCGGCGGTGATGACCTTGGTGGCAGCGGCGCTGATCAGGACGCGTTGCCGATCGCCGAGAAAGCTCACGCTGTCGACCAGGCCGATCAGCGACGCGTTCTCGGCCGGGACGATTTTGATCGCTTCCGGCCGTATCATGGCGGTCGCCGGGCCGTGGAGCGCACCGTCGGCGACCGGCAGCGTGCCGCCGGGAAGCGCCAGCGTCGCGCCGTTGCAGGCCGCTTCGATGAGGTTGGCGGCGCCGACGAACTCCGCCACGAAGCGGTTCTCCGGCGCAAAGTAGACGGCGCGCGGCGTGCCGATCTGCGCGATCGCGCCTTCGCGCATCACCACGATGCGGTCGCCGAGCGCCATCGCCTCGGCCTGATCGTGGGTCACGTAAATCGTGGTAATGCCGAGCGTCCGTAACAGCCGGTTGAGTTCGCCGCGCAATCGTTCGCGCAAGGCGGCGTCGAGCGCGGTGAGCGGCTCGTCGAGCAACAACACGCTCGGCTGTACCGCGACGGCGCGCGCCAGCGCCACGCGCTGGCGCTGGCCGCCGGACAATTGATCGATGCGGCGGCGCTCCAAGCCTTCGATGCCGGTCAGCGCGACCAGCGCCGCGACGCGCGCCTTGCGCTCGGCTTCGCCGACGCCGCGGACTTTGAGGCCGTAGCCGATATTGTCGGCGACATTCATGTTCGGAAACAGCGCGTACGATTGAAACACCATGCCGACGTTGCGCCGTTCGATCGGCACGCCGGTCACGTCGCTGTCGCCGAACAGCACGCGGCCGCCGGGGTCGGGCGTTTCGAGACCGGCAATGATGCGAAGGAGCGTGGTCTTGCCGCAGCCCGATGGGCCGAGCAGCACGGCGGTCTCGCCGCGCCCGACGTCGAGCGTGACCGGCGCCAGCGCCCGCGTGCCGTCGGCAAAGGTCTTGCCGCACGCCACGACACGCAGCGCGACGCCGTGGCCGCTCATCGGCGCGGCCCCGCCGGTTCGTTGCGGCAGCCGGCGAAGATTTGCATGGCGACGAGCAACGGAATGATCATGACGAAGAACACGAGCGTGTAAGCCGAGGCGATTTCCAGTCGCATCGAGGCGTAGCTGTCGGCGAGCCCGACCGGCAGCGTCTTGGTCAGCGGCGTGTGCAGCATCCAGGTGAGATTGAATTCGCCGAGCAAGAGCGTGACCACCATCAACGAGCCGGCAAGAATTCCCGGCCGCGCATAGGGCACGATCACATCGCGGAAACGCCGCAACGGCGATGCGCCCAGCGAGGCCGCGGTCTCATCGAGCGTCTTGACGTCGGTTGCGGCGAATATCGCCATCACCGAGCGAACCATGAACGGCAGCGTGAACACGACGTGGCCGACCAGGATGAACAGCCATGAGCGGCGGAAGCTGCCCAGCCCGCCGTAGGTCAGGAGCAAGGCCAGTGCGATCGCCAGTCCCGGAATGGCCAGCGGCAGCGTGATGATCTCTTCGACCGCGCGCGAGAGCCGATCGCCGCGCAGATGCAGACCGTACGCCGCAGGGACGCCGACCACGAGCGTCACGCCGAGCGTGGCAAACGCGATGACGAACGAACGCAGTATCGTATCGGCATAGAGCTGCCACACCTGCAGCACCCATTGCAGCGTCACGCCGGAGCGAATGCCGCGAAAATAGTTTGCTGTCACGCCCGCCAGCATCGACTGCAGCGCCGGCACGATCAAAAACGCGGCGACCAGAAGCGTGAACGTCAACTGGGCGACAAAAATGGCGCGCGCACGCATTTCGCGTTTAAACTCTATCGTCATTGCGAGCGAAGCGGAGCAATCCAGTACGGCGTCGCCGTTCTGGATTGCTTCGTCGCTTCGCTCCTCGCAATGACGATAGACTGGATCGAGCTGAAATCATCCTACGCTAGCCGTTTGCCGCGACGGTATTGCCGCCGTAAATGCGCGCCAGCGCCAGGATGGCCCAAGTCACCAGGCCAAGGCCGACCGAGAGCGCCGCGGCAGTGGCGATGTTCGCTGATAGCGTGAACTCGGTGTAGATCAGCATCGGCAGCACGTCGATGTCGGTGGCGAGCGTGAAAGCGGTGCCAAACGCGCCCATCGCGGTGGCAAAAACGATGGCGCCCGAGGCGATCAGGGCCGGAGCCAGCGCCGGCAGGATGATGTCGCGATGGATGGCCCAGGCGCCGGCGCCGAGCGTGCGCGCGGCCTCCTCCAAACTGGGATCGAGTTTTTCGGCTGCCGCCATGATGGTCAGGATCACGCGCGGGATTGAAAAATAGAGGTAGCCGAGGAACAGGCCTGCCAGCGAATAGGCCAGTACTTCTTTATGGCCGAACAGCGCCAGCGTGACGTCGCCGAGCAATCCCTGCCGGCCGGCAAGGAGGATGATCAAAAAGCCGATCACGACGCCGGGGAAAGCGAGCGGCAGGGTCAGCATGGCGACAAGGAGCGCGCGGCCGGGAAATCGGCGCCGCTGCAGAAAAAGCCCGCTGACGGTCGCGATCAGCAGCGTGGTGACGGTGGTGGCGAGCGCCAGCAGCACGGTGTCGAGCAGGCTCGCGGCATAGCGCGGCTCGATCACGATAGCTGCATAAGCGGCGATGCCGTGGCGGCCGGTTGCGCCGATCAACACCAGCCGCGCCATCGGCAGCACGAAGAAGGCCGCGACGACAACCGCAAGCGGCAGCAGGCAGAGCCGCATGAAGGTTGGTTTGGTCATCGGCGATCGCGCCGCTCCCGGCGCGCCGGAGCGCAATCATGCCTCATCGCACCTCGGCGAGGTAGCGGGCGGTGAAGGCGTTTTGCACCGATTCCATTTTCGCCCAATCGACGCTTTTGGCGCGAGCGTAGTCCGCCGCCGGCAGAAATTTGTCTTGCAGGGATTGCGGCAGCTTGATCGGCCGCGCCGGCCGCAAATAGGCGTTGGCCCAAATCGACTGGCCCTTGTCGGACAGGAAATAGTCGAGGACCTTCTCGGCCTTGGCCTTGTCGGGCGCGTTCTTCACCAAGCTGGCCACGTAGGGGAACACGACCGTACCCTCGCACGGGATGACGAACGCGAAATTGCCCTTCTCGGTATATTTCGCCCGATAAGCGTTGAAGTCGAAGTCGAACAGGATCGGAATTTCGCCGGACACGACGCGTGCATACGACGTCTGCTTCGGCACGATCGGCTCGTTCTTGTGCAGCGCCTTGAAGAAATCGATCGCTGGCGAGAAGTCGGCGGCGCTGCCGCCGAGCGCGTTGTTGATCGCGACCGCGCCGACATAGCCCACTGCGGCGGAGGACGGATCGAGATAGCCGACCAGGCCCTTGTATTGCGGCTTGAGCAAATCCTTCCAGCACGCCGGGGCCGGCGCGCCGCCGAGCGCGTCGACATTGATGAACAGGCCGAGCGTGCCGGAATGGATCGCGGTCCAGTCGCCGTCGGGATCCTTCAATCCGGCCGGCACGTCGTCCCAGCCCTTCGGCTTGTACGGCGCGACGACGCCTTCGGCCTTGGCCTTCATGCCGAAATTCACGCCGTAATACGCGATGTCGGCCACCGGATTATTTTTTTCGGCAATGAGCTGCGCCAGCGTCTGCCCGGAATTCTTGTTGTCGAAGGGAATGTCGTAGCCCAGATCGACCTTGATGCTCTTGAGCATGGTCGCGAAATCGGCCCATTGCGGCGGGCAGTTGTAGCAAATGACGTCCGCCGCCTGGGCCGGCGCGCGCAGGATCAGTGTCATCGCCGCCGCCAGCGCGAGTGCGGCGAACCGCTTGTCCATTGTCGAACTCCGGGAGGCTTTGGAGCGGGCGAAAATCAGGTACACAATTCCATTGCATTTCGATGACAGGTGCGGCTTGAAGGAGCGTTATCCGCAAGACGACCGTTGCCATGTCGAAGCCAAAAGCCACGCCACACCCGCCGCGCTTTCATCGAGATCACCGCACGACCGGAACGTCTGAGGAGGAGTGCGCCAGCGCTTGCAGCCATACGGGCAATCTGCTTGCGGGAGCCGAGCCTTTGCTTCGGCATAGGCAGACTAACCGCTGTGCAAGGGAGCCGCCAAACAACGCGAGAAGGCGTCACCGCGGCAACAGCGTCGAGCCCATCAAAAATTTGTCGACGGCGTGCGCGGCCTGGCGGCCTTCGCGGATCGCCCAGACCACGAGCGACTGGCCGCGGCGCATGTCGCCGGCGGCGAACACCTTGTCGAGCGAGGTCTTGTAGTCGTCGGTCGAGGCGGCGATGTTGCCGCGGCGGTCGAGCGCGAGGTTTAGCTCCTTGATCATGCCCTCGTGCACCGGATGCACGAAGCCCATGGCGAGCAGCACCAGGTCGGCGTCGATCTCGAACTCGGTCCCCGGCATCGGCTTGAATTTGTCGTCGACGCGCGCGCAATGCAGCTTCGCCACCGCACCGTTGGCGCCGGAGAAGCGCGTCGTCATCACCGCGAAATCGCGCTCGGCGCCTTCTTCGTGGCTCGACGACGTGCGCAGCTTGAGCGGCCAGTCGGGCCAGGTCAGCATCTTGTTCTCGCGCGTCGGCGGCTGCGGCAGAATCTCAAAGTTCACCACGGAGACCGCGCCCTGCCGGAACGCGGTGCCGATGCAGTCAGAGCCGGTATCGCCGCCGCCGATGACGACGACGCGCTTGCCGTCGGCCAAGATCGGCGCGGCGCCGTCGCCCCGTTCGCCCGAGACGCGCCGGTTCTGCTGCGGCAGATAATCCATGGCGAAATGAATGCCGTCGAGCTCGCGGCCGGGGATCGGCAGGTCGCGGCCCTCTTCGGCGCCGCCGGTCAGCACCACGGCGTCGTGCTCGGCGACGAGTTTTTGCGCGGCGAGGTTGACGCCGACATGGGCGCCATAATGAAAGATCACGCCTTCGGCCTGCATCTGCGCGACGCGGCGATCGACGTGGTGCTTCTCCATCTTGAAGTCGGGAATGCCGTAGCGCAAAAGCCCGCCGGCCTTGGCGTATTTTTCGTAGACGTGCACCTCGTGGCCGGCGCGCGCCAATTGCTGCGCGCAGGCAAGGCCGGCCGGGCCCGAGCCGACAATCGCGACTTTCCTGCCGGTCTTCCTGGCCGGCTGTTCGGGCTTGAGCCCCTGGGCGATGGCGCGGTCGGCGATGGCGCATTCGATCGATTTGATGGTGAC
>JASHSE010000641.1 GCA_030036975.1 Xanthobacteraceae bacterium
TCCGAACTCGGCGTGCTCGCCGCACAATGCCTCGACCGCCGCATCCCTGACAAGCAAACCCTGATCGACGAAATCGCCGCTTGGCAGCACCACCGTAACGCCAATCACACCAAGTCAGATTGGCGCTTCACCACCAAAGATGCCCGCATTAAACTCAAGCATCTATACCCTTCAATCTGACTGAATCAGGCGACTAGTTAGTGATGTGCGCCGTGCTGACCGCCTGCTCGAACATCGTGACCAGTGCATTGGTGATGTCCGCCGGCGTGTTGGCGGTGTAGAAGAAGTTCGGCGACGCGCAATTTTGCAAGGCGGCGGGAATGTTGGCGATGTTGTTATTGGCGTAACCGTCTTCATTGTCGGCGAAACTGGAATTGGGATCCGCGATCTGGCCATAGGGAATGTACAGAACGGCGACGGTGATTCCGCGGCTTTTCATGTCAAGGCAATAGTCGTTGGTGTCCTCGGTGTTCGGCGGCAGGATGGTCGCCGAATTCTGATACGGAACGGTGGAATTTGATGTCCAGTTCTGCGAGCCCCAGCCGCCGTTCGACTGGGTCTGATAATCCTGCGAGCCGTCGGTGACGATGAAGACGTAGGGCAGGGTATTTGACGAACTCGTGCCGGTGCCGACCGAAGTGATCAGCGAGTTCATGCTGCTCAGCGCATTCTCGAAATGCGTGCCGCCCGAGCCGAGCGTGGCGTTCTGGCCGGTATCCAAAAGGTTTGCCAGCTGCTCCGCGAAGGTCGTGATCGTGCTGCCGCTGATGCTGGAGGTGAGGCCGACCGAGCAGGAATTGCTGCTGCCGGCGCTCGAGCTGCACAGATTCTGGATGAACGGAAACAGTCCGACGCGGAACTGGTCCGATATTCCGTCGCCGCTTTCGGTGCTGGAGGCCTGCGCCAAAAGCGCGTTGACCGCATAGCCGACCGCATCGGCGCGCAGCTGGATGCAAGACGTCGTTCCCGGGTTCGGGCAGGTCGAAACCGGCGTGTTGCTCCAATTGACGTCGTTGCCGTTGGTGCTGTTGGTGCCGCTGGTAAAGGACACCGGCGTCGTCCCCAGCCGCGAAATGATGAAGCCTTGGCAATAGCCGCCCGGCGACGGATTGGTGCTCGCGCCAACGGCGGGGATCGGTCCCTGGTTCGACTGGCCGCAACCACCTTGTGCGGTGAAGTGACATGCAAACTGGCAGCCGCCCGAATATTCCCCGAGGTTGTCGGGATTGACCGCCATCAGTCTTTGCTGTTCGGCCGTGGTCGAGGGAAAGCTCATCGAGCCCGACACATCGAGCATGAGGTAGAAATCGATGAAGGTCGGCAGACTGTAGCTCGCCGTCGATGAGCCGGAAATCGCGATATCTTTGTAGCCAAGGATGCCCATGAAATACGTCGGAACGGACGCCGTGAACGTTACCGCTGCGGTCACCGTTTGTCCGGACTTGGTGACCGTCGCCGAGGATGCGAGGCTCGCGTATCCGCTGTCGGCCGGAGCGGTCGTCAGGTTGGCATTGAAATAGTTGGTCGCCGTGGTCGAGCCGTTGGTGACGGTGCCGCTGCCGCTCATGGCTGTCGCCGTGGTAATGACGGGCGAGTTGATGGAGACGGTTGCCAATGCCGCCGCGTCGGCCGCGGCCTGCAGCTTGGTTTTGATCACCGACGCCATCGTATAATCGACCACGCAGCCCACCGCGCTGACCATCGGCAGTGCGCACAACGCGCAGATGATCGCCACGTTGCCGCGCCTGCTCGAGCAGAACCGCGCCAGCAGCTTTCGCGCGTGCGCAAATACAGGCGCCAAATGCGGTGATTCTTTGCTCGCATGTTCCATGGCAAGGGCTCCCTGTTTGCCGTTGCCTTTTTTCTAAAAGCGCTTGCGGGCGCACGCCTTCGGCATATGGCAAACCAGTTCGAACTAATGGCTGCAAATGTCTGCCAAATGCTTAAGGAATTAGTACAGACGGCTGGTCCTCCGCTGCGCGCCGCAGCGGCAGCGAACCGTTGCGCCGCCGGCTTTATCGAGAGGGCATTCGCTTGGTACCAACGGGCCTGTGAAATGAAATTCGCGGCAGCAAAAAAACCAGTGCGCAGCGCGTTGCATAAAAAGTCGCCGCGATTGCTTACGGCGATTTAACAAACGCGGGGCATATTCGCAGCGCGCATCGGCGCGGGTGGATTTGCTCACGATCCGGCGCGAAGCCGGCAAGTCGCAGCGCGGCGAAATACGGTGTTAACTACATCCGCTTTTGCCGGCAAAGCCGCGGCTTTATGTGAATGGTTTAACGGCGTCGAAATTGTTTGTCGTTAGCGTCGCCGATGATCCAAATGGTCCGAGAAGGCCGTTGGGTCAACGCTCAGACAGCCACGGTGGATCTAAGGAGCCAGCTCATGAAGACCCTTGTTTCGCGTTTCGTGAAGGATCAGTCGGGCGCCACGGCTATTGAATACGGCCTCATCGCCGCCGGCATTTCGGTTGCGATCATCGCCGTCGTGCAGGGCCTCGGCACGAACCTGAAAGCGACCTTCTCGAGCGTTTCCAGCGCCCTCAAGTAAGCGTCGTTGTTGCGTTGCTGCGAGAGGGCTCCGGTCGGTGCCGGGGCCTTTTCCTTTTGTGCTGCCGCTAACCTTGTCGCAACTCACCTCGTATATCGGTCGAGCCGACATGCTGACACAAGCGATCGGATTGACGCTGTTTCCGGCGACCATGGCGTTCGCCGCCTCGAGCGATCTGTTTACCATGACGATCGCCAACCGCGTCTCGCTGGTTCTGGTCGTCGGCTTTTTTGGGCTCGCGGTGCTGACCGGGATGAGCCCCGCCGCCATCGGCTGGCATGTCGGAGCCGGCGCCGCGCTCTTGGTGGTCGGCTTCGGCCTGTTCAGTTTCGGCTGGGTCGGCGGCGGCGATGCCAAGCTGGCGGCGGCCACGGCGCTGTGGTTGGGTTTCGCGCATCTGCTCGACTATCTGCTCTATGCCTCGATTTTCGGCGGCGCGCTGACCCTCGTCCTCATTCAGTTCCGCATACTGCCGCTGCCGCAAATGCTGGCCGGCCGCGAATGGATCGCGCGGCTGCATAAAAGCGGCGGCGGGGTGCCGTACGGCATTGCGCTCGCGGCCGCGGCGCTCCTGGTCTACCCGCATACCGAATGGATGGCGGCGCTCGGCCTCTGAGCGCGGCTGCGGCGCGTCCGGCGTAACGCGCAATTAACGCGATTTAGATACGCCTCATTAACCATGCTTTGACGTTTAGCTGCTGGAATCCGGCGCAGGCGGCGTCCGCGCCGCAGCGTGATTTGGAAAGTCGAGCGTAATGAGAGCCGCGCGTCTTGCCGTACTCGGTGTTGCCGTCGCTGCCGGCGGCGTTGCCGCGTATTTGGCGCACGGCAGCCACAAGCTTGCGCCGCAACCGCCTAAGGCCCCGGTGGTGCAGCTCGAGACCGTCGAGGTGCTGATCGCCAAGACCGATCTCGATCGCGGCCAAGTGCTCGGCGCCACCAACGTCGGCTGGCAGATCTGGCCGAAGGCCGCGGCGAACGGCAATTTCATCACCAAAACCGCGCGGCCGAACGCGGTCCGGCAATTCATCGGCAGCATCGTGCGCGTGCCGGTGGCCGCCGGCCAGCCGATCTACGACCCCATGGTGGTGTTCGCCAAAGGCTCGGGTTTTCTGGCCGCGACCCTGCCCAAGGGAATGCGAGCGGTGGCCATGTCGATTTCGCCGGAGAGCGGCGCCGGCGGTTTCATCCTGCCCGAGGACCACGTCGACATTCTGCTGACGCGCCACGACAAGGCCGCCGAAAAAGCCTCGGGCACCGAGCAGATCGTCAGCGACACCATCCTGCGCAACGTGCCGGTGCTGGCGGTCGACCAGACGGTCGAGGACAAGAACGGCCAGAAGGTCGTGGTCGGCAAGACCGCGACCGTCGAGCTCACGCCGCAACAGGCGGAAACGCTTGAGGCGGCGCATCAGATCGGCACGCTGTCGCTGTCGCTGCGCGGCCTCGTCGACTCGCAATCGCCGCTTCCGCAAGGCGGCAAAGCCCGCGACGACAAGGCGTCGATACATATGGTGCGTTACGGCGTGCGAAGCATGACGACGGTGGCCCGCTGATGCGCGCGGAGGGATCGATTATGGCAGCTGGCAAGGCATTCGCGGCCGCGGCCGTCATCGGCTTGATGGCGTCGTGGATGATCGCCCATGGCGGCGCGCGTGCCGCCGAACTGCCGCTCGACGAAACGCCGAACCAGGTCATCCACGTTGCGGCGAGCGACCTCGGATCGCGCGCGGTGTCGCTTGGCATCAGCAAGTCGGTGGTCATCGATCTGCCGCGCGACATCAAGGATGTTCTCGTCGCCGATCCAAAGATCGCCAATGCGGTCGTGCGCTCGGCGCGCCGCGCCTACATCATCGGTATCGCCGTCGGCCAGACCAACGTCTTCTTCTTCGACGCCGACGGCAAGCAGATCGCCGGCTTCGACATCGCGGTCAAGCGCGACCTCAACGGCATCCGCGCCGCGCTCAGGCAGGTGATACCCGACGGCGACATCACCGTCGAAGGCATCGGCCAGGGCGTCGTCCTCTCCGGCACGGTCGCAACCGACGCCGAGGCGCAGCAGGCCTACGACATCGCGGTCCGGCTGCTCAACGACGGCACGTCAATCACCGCCGCAACGGGCAGCAAGGTCGTCAACGCCATCGTGGTGCGCGGTCGCGATCAGGTCATGCTGAAAGTCACGGTTGCCGAGGTCGAGCGCGACCTGATCAAGCAGCTCGGCATCAATCTTGCCGGCAGCCTCGGTTATGGCACCGCCGTGGTCAATTTCAACAACACCAATCCGTTCTCGGCGTTCGGCCAGTCGCTGAGCGGCTCGAACATCACCGCCGGCTTTCAGAACATCAACGCCGCGCTGCAGGCCATGGAGCAGGCCGGTGTCATCCACATGCTGGCCGAGCCGAACCTGACCGCGATCTCGGGCGAGACCGCGACCTTCGTCGCCGGCGGCGAGTTTCCCGTGCTCAACGGCTATTCGTGCTCGTCGACCTCATCGACACCGGGCGCGCCGGTCACCTGCCAGCCGTCGATCACGTTCAAGAACTTCGGCGTCAGCCTCAATTTCACGCCGGTCGTGCTCAGCGGCGGCCGCATCAGCCTCAAGGTGATGACCGAGGTGTCGGACCTGTCCAGCAACAATTCGCTGACGATCCCGGAACCCGGCACCACGGCGACCGCGACCATCCCGTCGATCCGCACCCGGCGCGCCGACACCACCGTCGAGCTGCCGTCCGGCGGCTCGCTCGCCATGGCCGGCATGATCCAGGACTCAACGCGGCACAACATCAATGGCTTTCCCGGGCTGATGGAGCTGCCGGTCCTGGGTCCGCTGTTCAAGAGCAACGACTACATCAATCAACGCACCGAGCTGATGGTTCTGGTGACGCCGTACATCGTGCGCGCGGTCGCCAACAAGGACCTGTCGCGGCCCGACGACGGCTTCGCCGACCCGAGCGATCCGGCCCAGGTTCTGCTCGGACGCTTCAACCGCATCTACGGCGTCGGCGGCAAGGTCGAGCCGCCGCCCGACGCCTACTACGGCAAATACGGCTTCATCCTCGATTGACGCGGCGCCGCAGGAGACCATCGATGCACCATATCCGCACCAAGCTCGCCGGCCGCGCGGCGCGCGCGGCATGGCTGTTGCGGGCGGCGCTCGCGGTCGGCGGCGCCGCGCTCGTCGGCGGCTGCAATACCGACCGGCCGATCACCGGCGCGCCGGACGTGCCGTACGACTACCGCCTGCGCCATCCGATCTCGATCGTTGAAAAGGACCATACGCTGCGGGTGTTCATCGGCGTCAACCGCGGCTCGCTGACCCCGGCGCAGCGCGCCGAAGTGCTCGGCTTCGCCCAATCGTGGCGCGACGAGGCGACCGGCGGCGTCATCATCGACTTGCCGGTCGGTACGGCGAACGAGCGATCGTCGGCCGCGGCGGTGCAGGAGATAAGGTCGATCCTCGCCGCCAGCGGCGTGCCGCCGCAAAGCATGGTGGTGCGCGGCTATCACGTGACGCCGCGCACGTTGGCACCGGTGCGCATCAGCTATCCGCACATGGCGGCGCAAGCCGGGCCGTGCGGGCTGTGGCCCGAGGACATCGGGCCGAGCTTGAACCGCGACTACAACGAAAATCAGCCGCCGTGGAATTACGGCTGCGCCACGCAGCGCAATCTTGCCGCCATGGTCGCCAATCCGGCCGATCTGGTGCAGCCGCGCGCCGAGACCCCGGCCTACACCATGCGGCGCACCACGGTCCTGGAACACTACCGCGCCGGCCAGAGCACCGGCACGACCTACCAGAACAGCACCATCTCGTCGGGACGTATCTCCAACATCGGGCAGTGACGCCGCCACACCATGCCACAGGCCAGCGAAGCAACAGTCGAGCAAGCCGCTGCGGGCGACATTGTCGGCCGCGACGAGCAGATCGCTCCGGCGCCGCGCGTCTCGGTGCAGGCGTTCTGCGAGACCGTGGACACCGCCGCTTCCGTGCAGGCCGCCGGCGAGGACCGGCGCATGGCCAAGGCGCACCTGCGCATCCAGATGGGCGGCCTCACCGCCGCCGCCGAAGCCTATCGCAGCGCGCCGACGCCCAACGTCATTATCCTGGAATCGGAAAACCGCGGCGACGATATTTTGGCCGGCCTCGATCAGCTCGCCGAGGTCTGCGATCCCGGCACCCGCGTCGTCGTCATCGGCCGCACCAACGATGTGATGCTGTATCGCGAGCTGGTGCGCCGCGGCGTCAGCGATTACCTTATCGCGCCGGTCGGCGTGCTGCAGGTCGTGCGCTCGGTGTGCGGACTGTTCTCGGCGCCGGACGCCAAGCCGGTCGGCCGCATCATCGCGGTGACCGGAGCCAAGGGCGGCGTCGGCGCTTCGACCGTCGCGCACAATATCGCCTTCAGCATCGCCCGCGATCTGACCCTCGACGCCGTCGTCACCGATCTCGATCTCGCCTTCGGCACCGCCGGTCTCGACTTCAATCAGGATCCGCCGCAGGGCATTGCCGAGGCGGTGTTCTCGCCCGACCGCGTCGACAATGCCTTTGTCGATCGCCTGCTCGCCAAGTGCACCGATCATTTGAGCCTGCTGGCGGCGCCGGCGACGCTCGACCGCGTCTACGATTTTGCCGCCGACGCCTTCGAAGCCATCTTCGATTCGCTGCGCGCCACCGTGCCCTGCATCGTCCTCGACGTGCCGCACCAATGGGCCGGTTGGACCAAGCAGAGCCTGATCGCCGCCGACGACATCCTCATCGTCGCCGCGCCGGATCTCGCCAATCTGCGCAACGCCAAGAACATTTACGACTTCCTCAAGGCGGCGCGGCCGAACGATCACCGCCCGGTGTACTGCCTCAACCAAGTCGGCGTGCCGAAGCGGCCGGAAATCAAGGCCGCCGACTTCGCCAAGGCGCTCGAGGTCGATCCGGTCGCGATCATTCCGTTCGAGCCGTCGCTGTTCGGCGCGGCGGCCAATAACGGGCAAATGATCGCCGAGATTTCGTCGAGCCACCGCACCGCGGAAATGTTCCGCGGGCTGGGCCAGTTGCTGACCGGACGGACCGAGCCGAAGAAGCAGCGCGCCGGATTGTTGTCGCCGCTGATCGAAAAACTGCTGCGCTAAGCGCAAGCCGCGAGGGAGTTGCGTCGTGTTTGGTAAGCGTCCAACCAACGGAAGTCCGACCGCCGGCGGCGAACAACGGCCGCCAGCCGCG
>JASHSE010000642.1 GCA_030036975.1 Xanthobacteraceae bacterium
GCGTTGGCGCGCAAGCTCGCGGTGATCATGCATCGCATGCTTGCTGACATGACGGAATTCGATGCGAACAAGGCCGCCGCAGCCAAGTCGCTCGCCACGGCCTAACAAGGAGAACACGGTTTTCGGGCGGGCTACGACACCAGGCCTTTCCGAAGCGGAGTCCCTTCGCCGGGACGATGGATCAGGTCAGACCGCAATCCGGGAAGTTGGCATTGCGACCACGCATCCATAGATTGGCCGACCTATCCTCTGCGCACCCCATCAGGCGACGGCCTCGCGCCGATCCCGTACAGAAGCAAGTCCCCGGCGATTGGATGACGCAATAGGGATTGACTTCCTCAGGCCCGTTACAGAAGGCCGGATTGAGCGCAGCGAAATCCGGGTTACTCATTTCGTCATTCCGGCCGAGCGAAGCGAGAGCCGGAATCCATAATCACAATCCGGCGAAATGGATACTTTCCTGAAAGGGCCGTGGTTATGGATTCCGGGTTCGCGCCTGCGGCGCGCCCCGGAATGACGAGTTAAACCCGCTCCACCGCCAGCAAGTAGCCCGGATTGAGCGCAGCGAAATCCGGGCGTGGCGATAGAGGTCAGCACGTTGAACCCCGGGTTTCGCCGCGCTCAACCCGGGCTACAAGCTGGCTGTCTTTTGATGCGCGCAAGAGGAGCTCGATGCGACGCGCTGTTACGTATTTGCTCGCAATGACGTTCGCGGCGGCGTCAATCCCTGTCTTGAGCGAACGTGCTGCTGCAATGACACGCGATGAACTGTTACAAAGCTGTACCGCAGTGACGAGCGTGACTGGTTCTTCAGGTCGTTCTTCGCTTGAGATTCCCGCGGGCGGCCTGCCCTGCTGGTACTATATGGCCGCAGTCCAGAACATGTCGGTTATCGTCGACCAACATGGCGGGCACGTGCTCGGACTGTGTCCGCCGCCATCGAGCTCGCTGGCCGATTATGTGCAAGCGTTCGTTCAGTACGAAAGGCAACAGAAAAAGAAGACTGACGACAATAATCCGGCGCCGGACGTACTGATGAGTTTAGCTAAGAGCTTTTCCTGTCGGGAGTGAGGTTGTCTATGTCACTCATTGGTTTAGATGCCGTTATGCACGCGCGTTATGAACAAAAAGTGTGTGACTTGCTTTGGCGCGTAGGATGGGTTGAGCGGAGCGAAACCCATCGTGCGGCGTCGCGGCTTGATGATGGGTTTCGCAAGGGCTCAACCCATCCTACGAAATGAGGAATAGACAAGGCGCGGCCTTGGCGACCGCGCCTTTGTTGCTCTTCAGCGCGAGCGTTGCCAAACGCGTCGGTGCCTCAATCCAGCGGTTCGACCTTGACCAGCGCGTGGTCGTGGTTCGAGCCGACCCAAAAGCTCACCGGTGTCGTGGTGTTGTCGACCCAGACCGTGCGCATGTTGGTGTCGGACGGCATCAGATACTGATCGGCCTGGCCGGTCTTGGGATTAAGCCGCACCACGCGGTCGGTGCTCATGGTCGAGGCCCAGAGGTCGCCGTTCTTGTCGAAGTTGGCCCGGTACGGGTAGGTGCCGGGCGGCAGCGGATATTCGGTCCAGTGTTCGGTGTGGGGATTGAACACCGCGACCTTGTTGCCGCGATATTCGGTGACGATGATGTTGTCGTCGGCATCGATCTCCATGCGGCGATCGCGCGCGTGCGCCGTCGGCGTGGCGTACCACGTCACCTTGCCGGTCTTGGCGTCGATCTTGCCGAGATGGCCTTCGGTGAATTCGGCCATCCACAGATTGTTATGGGAGTCGGCCATGACCTGATAGATGCCGGCGTGCTTGACGTCCGGCAGCTGGTCGGTCGGACGGAATTTCTCCCATTGCCCGGTTTTCAGGTCGACCCGGTAGACATCCTGGGTACCGACGCTCTTGGTCCAGACCTTGTCGTCGACTTCGTAGTGCAGGCCGGTGAAGTTGAGCTGCACGCGATCGTCGTTCCATTTCGGCGGCAGCGGGTAGTACGCGATCTGGCCGGTCTTCGGATCGAGGCAGCCGAGCGAACCCTGGTACATGGTGTCGAACCAGATCTTGCCGAACTTGTCGAACTCGAGGGACAGCAAGCCCTTGGGCGCATCGGGCTTGAAGGTCTTGATCGGATATTCGGTGAGCTTGAGCGTCTTCGGATCGAACTTGCCGATGAACATCTCGCCGAAATCGGTGTACCAGATGTTGCCGTCCTTGTCGCGCAGGATGTCGTGCGGCTCGATGGTTTTGCGCGGCAGGTTGTATTCGGTGACGATGACCTTGGTCGAATCGCCGGTCGGGCGCGGCAGCGTCTTGAGCTGATATTGCCAGTGGTCGGTCGCCGACAGGTTGATGGTCGCCAGATACTCGGCGAACATGCGGTATTCCTCGGGCGTGCCGGCGCGGCTCTTATCGAGCATCGGCTGCGGCAGGATCGGCTGGCTCACCGCGCCATAGCCCTTCATGCGGCTGACCACCTGCATCCATTCGTCGACATTGTGGGTCGACTTCACGATGCGCTCCAAGGTGTGACAGCTGGTGCAGTCGAGCAGCGCCGCCTTCTGGTTTTCGGTGCCCGGAATGCTCATCATCCACTCGGCGTCGGTGAGCTGGTCGGGCAGATCTTTGGTCGGGACGAGTTTGAGGTCGACGTTCGACGTCTGCTCGCTGACCACGTTGGTCGCGGCCGGCGCGGCGAGATCGTAGCCGACGGCGCGGATGGCGAGCGTGTAATGGCCGGGTTCGAGCCGGTTCTCGGGAAACGCGTAATGCCCCTTGGCGTCGGTGGCGACGCTGACCGAAACAATGGAACCGTCCTGGTGCGCGGTGACGACGACGCCTTCCATGGCGCCTTCCGCAGCGGAGGTGACCTGGCCGGCGATGGCGGCCTGGTTCTGCGCATGCGCCCGCATCGCCGACGGCGCCTGGCACAATACGACCGCCAATGCGGTGGCGGCGCTCAGCATGATGGTGGATTTCATCAATCGCTCCCTGGGAATCTCGAGTGCTTGTTGTTTCGCGCGGCAAAAGCCGCCGAATCGAGCCATCGTATCGAGAGATGGCCGCAAAGCCTGTTCGCGCCATCCTGCTCCCGTTCCATTAAGCCGGCAAGGCGGTTGCCGCGGCCTGGACGCAAGCCGGTTATGCAAGCTGACGTCGCGTCTATTGCAGGCCGGCGGCACGTAAATAGTGCAGGTCGACGAAGCGCGCGGCTTGCGGCAGCGGCGGCTTGAGCAGTCCGGCGCCCGCCATCATGGCAATGACCTCGTTCAGCGCCGCACCATCGATTTCGCCGTGGGCCGGCAGCACGTCACGACCCGGCTGCAGGAACAAATCGAGCGTCTGTGCCGCAATCGCATCCGAACAGCCGAGCGTTTCGGCAACGAGCTTGACGACGCGGTCACGATTTTCCGGCGCGCGGATGAAGGCGAAGGCCGCCGCCATGCCGCGCACGAAGCGGATCAGGGCGTCTTCATGCGCTTGCGCGAAGGAGCGGCGAACGGCGGTCACCGTGTAGAGAAAATCCGGCACCGCCTCGTTCGATCGTCCGA
>JASHSE010000643.1 GCA_030036975.1 Xanthobacteraceae bacterium
CCGCGCCCGCAGGCTCGGCAAGCTCAACGTCGAGACGGTGACGCTCGCCCATGGCGGCGGCGGCAAGGCGATGAAGGATCTGATCGACGACGTGTTCGTAGCGGCGTTCGACAACAACGCGCTGGCGCCTCTGGAGGATCAGGCCCGGTTCGATCTGGCCGAACTCACTCTGCATGGCGACCGGCTGGCGTTTACCACGGATTCCTTCGTGGTCGATCCGCTGGTCTTCCCCGGCGGCAACATTGGCGACCTCGCCGTTTGCGGCACCGTCAACGACCTCGCCGTCGGTGCCGCGACGCCGCTGTATTTGTCGTGTGCCGTCATCATTGAAGAAGGTACGGGCATCGACCTGCTGCGCAAGGTGGCGCGCTCCATGGCGATGACCGCGCGCGAGGCCGGCGTCGCCATCGTCACTGGCGACACCAAGGTGGTCCAGCGCGGTGCCTGCGACAAGCTGTTCATCACCACCACCGGCATCGGCGTCATCCGCAAAGGGCTCACGCTTGGCGTGGATAGTGCGCGTCCGGGCGACGTGATGCTGGTCAACGGCCTGCTTGGCGATCATGGCGCCGCCATCCTTTGTGCGCGGGGCGACATGGCGCTCGACACCCCGATCGAGAGCGATTGCGCCTGCCTGCATGGCTTGATCGAGACCGTGCTGGCGGCTGCGCCCGCCATTCGTTTCATGCGCGACGCCACCCGCGGCGGACTCGCCACAGTGCTCAATGAGATCGCGGAGGCGTCCCAGGTCGCCATCGAGATCGATGAAGCCGCAACGCCGATCCGCGAAGAGGTCAGGGCGTTTTGCGAAATCCTCGGGCTCGACCCGCTCTACCTCGCCAACGAAGGCAAGATCTTGTGCGTCGTGCCGCCTGATCAAGCGGAAGCGGCGCTCACTGCGATGCGCAACCATCCGCTCGGCCGTGACAGCGCAATCATCGGTCATGCAGCCGACGGACAGCCGGGACGTGTGGTCATGCAGACAATGTTTGGCGGTCGCCGCATCATCGACATGCTGGTTGGGGAGCAGCTGCCGAGAATTTGCTAACTGCGGCGAAGCCGCAGCACCGAGGACTCGAAAAACGGGAAGGATCGCCCATGCACAGCAATGACGACGACGCGGTCACGCCCGTCGATGCAACCGTCGTCCGCATCAAGGATCGCGGCGAGGTCAAGGAGATCGATTACAGCGCCGCCATTAGCAAGCACATCGGGTCTTTGTGGTGGGGCACGGCCGTTGGCTATCGCGCGATGCAGGCCGCGGCTGAAGCCTTGTCCAAGGACGGGCTCTGGAGTCGTGACGATCTCTACATCGTCGGCGCTCACCCTGGGCCGGGCGTGCGCGATGCCATCGACTATGTGACCGGCGTCGTCGGACGCGACCGCTACAAGGTGATTGCCGACGCTGATTGCGGCATGAAGTGCAACAGCTCCATGAAGTTCGAATGGTGGGTGAGCGATCGCCGCAGGACGGCGTTCGTCAAGTTGCGCGAGGACTTCGTGCCGCGTGCATTCTACGAGCTTTCCGACCGGCTGGGCACCGCGGCCGAGACCAAGGCAGACGGGCAGCTGTTCGAGATTTTCAAGGTCACGCTGTCGACGCGAATTTGGGCGGCGCCGCTCAGCCGCAATTTCAGCGTCGAGACGATCGACCGCCCGTTGGCGCCCGGTGAGCTGCCGGCCGAGACGTTGCGCGCCGATTATTGGGACGACTTGAGGAACAAACCGCCCGGGGGCGCGCCTGCGGGGGGCAAATCCCCTCCTCAGGCGGCATCGGCTGCGGGCGAAAGGGCGGCCATCAACCGATAGACCAAACGAAATGAGCGGAGGCAAACGGCAATTGCCTTAGCTGCTGTTGGACGGCAATCGCCAACATTGCAGTCAGTATACTTGTAAAAGCGTCTGCAGAGAAAGAGGAAGGACGAAAATGAAATATTTCCGGCAATCAGCGAAATCCTCAGGAGAGAAAGAGGGAGAGGCGAAAATGAAATGCTTCCGGCAATCACCGAAATCCTTACGAAAGGTCGGCCTCGTCGGCGTTGCTGCATGCTTCGCGGTTGGTTTGGCAGGAACCGCCGACGCGCAGGTCCTGCCGCCCAATCCAGATCCGACCTGCGTCGTGCCATCGAGCGAGTTCAACAGTTGGTTCGTATCCGGGCGCCCCTCCCTCAACGGGCCAGTCAACCCGGCCGACAGCATCCAGCTCGACACCAGTAATAATTGTAATTTCTACAAATGGTCTGAGCAGATGTTTCTGTGGCTGACCTCTCCGGCATCAGGCATCTATCAGGGTGGCCGCGTGTTCGACACGCAGGTCTTCTATCAGGTCAACGGCAACACCTTGGTGGCGCAGAACACCTTCGGCCCGCGGACTTTCGCGCTGCGTGCGCAGCAAGTCGGCCCCGACGGTCTGCCCGTCGTCATGGACGCTGCAGGCCATGTGCGCGAATTCGTCAGCGCGCCGAGCACCGCGGGCATCACCGCACTGAGCCTTCCGGGAAATCGGCAAGCCCGGATCGCTACGGTCGAGACCGGCAGCAACGGCAGGGCCGTATTCCGCGATGCCAACCGCAACATCGTGAGCGTTACGCCGACAGTGACCGCCGACATGCTGCCGCAAAGCCTCGGCCGCTTAACTGGCTTGCTCCAGCCGCCAACGGGCCGCACGGCACTGAGCGCAACGGCCCAAAGTCAGCAGGTCGCCAACGCGCTGACCGCCAAGAGGGTGCTGATCAGGTTCAACACCGGCAGCGGCCCGGTCTTCGTCGAAGCGGGCACCAACGTCATCGTCAATCTCGGGCCGGGCCAGGCCGGCGGCAATGGCGTGTTGAATTCGCAGCAGAATTCGGTGATTTTCTATGAGACCCTGGTCAACGATGTCTATGCCTGGTACCTCACCGGCCGCAAGACGCCGGGCGGCATACCGCCGCTTTACGTCAGCAACAATACAGCTACTTACGGCTTTTTCCCCACCTCGGGAAGCGACCTGACGGCGATCGTGAATTTCTCGAAGGCCCATGGCGGGCCGCCGACCTTCCCGGACGGCGACGCGCTCGCTGTCGAAGTCAAGCTCTCCTGGGTGAATGCGGCGACTCTGCCCAACAACGCGCAGGGCTACATCACTACGCAAGCCTTTGTGCCGACCTACAATACGAGCAACTCGGCAGATTGGGTGCCCACCGGAGCCAGACTCGCCACGGTCGCGCTGGTCGGTGCGCATTTCGTGGGCAGCGCCAAAGGTCATCCCGAAATGATCTGGGCCACGTTCGAGCACCTGCGCAATACGCCGCTCGCGCAGTATCAGTACAACTCAGGTGGAAAGACGGTAACCGTCCCGCAGAGCACGACAGGCAAGTGGCTGTTCTCGAATAGCACCGCCACGTCGTTTAACGTCCAAAAGGCGACTCTTTGTCCGGACGCTAGTCAACCAACACCTGAGTGCCCGACGTCCCTGAACGGACATATAATTGCATACCCGCCGCCATCGACATCGATTTTGCCGCCAACCAACGTCCTGCGCATGAAGCCTTGGGGGGTCGCCTCCGACGGTGTTCCCAACCAGGAGGACAAGACGCCGGCCGCC
Source organism: Xanthobacteraceae bacterium (assembly GCA_030036975.1). Taxonomy (GTDB): domain Bacteria; phylum Pseudomonadota; class Alphaproteobacteria; order Rhizobiales; family Xanthobacteraceae; genus BOG-931. The sequence goes on from JASHSE010000643.1 coordinate 3,584, forward strand.
TCCAACACCGAGATCATCTCGATCGACACCAATATACAAGCGCAACTGAGCGCCGCGGGCGCCAGCGCCGATCCACGGTACAATTACCTCATGATCGGCTCGACCTGGACCTTCGGCGGCGACCAGCCCACTGGCCCCTATCCCTGCAACTTCGCAAACCCTCCCTGCCCCATCACCCCCAAACCGTCCAAGTATAACGTGATCGGCACCAGCATGCTGTTCAACAGCACGATGGAGACTTTTCAACAGGGGAGCGATGGCACTTTTAAGACGGGCTTCGATTGCTTCAGCTGTCATAACGACTACTCAGCCGACCCGACGAAGCCCGCTAGCACTTTCGTCAGTCATATTTTCGACGGGGTCAAGCCGCTGCCGTAGTCATGCCAAGAGCGCGATCGGTTCGCGAGCAGCCGGTCGCGCTTTGACCTCCAAGGCTGTGTGCTCTGCGCCGTTCGGGCGTGGAGCACGACAGCTGCGGCCGCTTGGCGGGCCGGCGCTCGAGGACGGAGTGGCGATCGCGTGCTGTCAGCGCTGCACACCATCAGTAGCTATCCGTTCGGTCTGGGGAGCCCGATCTTCGCGCATTACCCCGCTATGAAGTTCGGGCATTTGGCGAGCGTGAATTACTTCGCCGAATTGCTGGCGCCGATGGCGTTGCAGGCGATCGCCGACGTACCTGCGAACGATCGCGGCTGGGTGCTGACTTCGCCGTCGCTGCGGGGCCTGCCGTGCGGTGCAAATCTGGTGTGCCGCGCTCTCTGCGACCAACTTGCCAAAGCATTGCCCGATGGTCGGGCCCCGCGTCTTGACTCGATGGAGGCCCGGGGCGCCCGGACACCGATCAGCAGCCAGGCCGAATTCGAAGCCTACGACGCATACAGCAAGCGCGACCTGAAGCAGCGCCAGCAGTACTATTTGCCGTTCGAAAAAAACCTGACTTACGATCTTGCCGATTTCGCAGGCCGTCACGCCATCTTCGTAAACGACATCAATGTCACCGGGACGCAGCTCGCCACGATCACGAAGCTTTTGCAAAGCGCAGGGGTCAAGAGTCTCGACGTACTTTTGATTGTGAACGT
>JASHSE010000644.1 GCA_030036975.1 Xanthobacteraceae bacterium
GGTTTCCGCCTCGATCCATGCATGATAGCTCGGATCGACGGTTTCGATCGGGATGACCAGAATAGCGGGCGTGGTGTAGGAGTGCATCGCTTTGACCGCGGCGCGCACCGGCTCGGCCAGGCTGGCGCGGGTCTTTATGATCATCACGACCTCGTCGCCGCGGTCGATCTGACCCTGCCACCAATAGAACGAGACCATGCCGGGCAGGACGTTGACGCAGGCCGCAAGCCGCCGCTCAAGCAGCGCCCGGCCGGCGCGCTCCGCCTCGACAATCGATGGGTACGTCGTATAGACGAAAACCGCGCGTTCCATGCCCGTCTCCCGCGGCGCCGCCGGTGGCCCGCCGCCTCATTGTGAAACCCGAGCCGTCGCCCCGAGCCAGCGTCAGATAGATGCCCAAGCGCCCTGCCGCACCACGCTATAATCGCATTGCCTTCGTCGCCAGCTCCGTCGCGGAAGCGCAGGAGGCGCGGCGGCACCTGGTGCGCCGCTACGGCGACGCCCGGCCGGAGACCGCCGACGTCATCGTCGCGCTCGGCGGCGACGGCCTCATGCTGTCGACCCTGCAACGCTTCATGAACTCCGGCAAGCCGATCTACGGCATGCATCGCGGCACCGTCGGCTTCCTGATGAACGAATTCGCCGAAGAGAAATTGCGCGAGCGGCTCGCCGCCGCGCACGTCACCGTCATTCATCCGCTGTTGATGCAGGCGCGCGACGCCGCCGGGCGAGCGCATCGCCATCACGCCATCAACGAGGTATCGCTGTTCCGGCAAACCTATCAGGCGGCGCGGCTGCGCGTCTTGGTCGACGGCAAGGAACGGCTGCCGCAGCTCGTCGCCGACGGTATCCTGCTGGCGACGCCGGCCGGCTCGACTGCCTATAATCTGTCGGTGCAGGGACCGATTATTCCAATCGACGCGAAGCTCTTGGCGCTCACGCCGATCAGCCCGTTCCGGCCGCGGCGCTGGCGCGGCGCGCTGTTACCCGACCGTGCCCGCGTCACCGTCGAGGTGCTCGAACCGGAAAAACGTCCGGTCGCCGCGGTTGCCGACCACAACGAGGTGCGCTCGGTCCATTCGGTCGACATCGGCTTGGACCACGCGGTGGCCATGAACATGCTGTTCGACCCCGGCCATAGCCTGGACGAGCGCATCTTGAGCGAGCAGTTCGGGCATTGATGGCGAACGCCATCGGAAACCAAAAATCGGAAGCCGGAATTCATTTGCGCCTTCTGACTTCTGATTTCTGACTTCCGCCTGCGGAAATCCTTAACCGTGCGTTAATGAGCAACGCCTAACGTGCCGGACATGGTCCGGATCGACTTCAATCGCCTGCGTTTTTTGGTGATCGACGACAACGCCCATATGCGGCGGATCCTGCGCACGCTCTTACACGGTTTCGGTGCGCGCGAAGTCTACGAAGCCGAAGACGGCGCCACCGGCCTGGAGGCTTTCACCCACTACATGCCCGACATCGTGCTGGCCGACTGGGTGATGCCGATCTTCGACGGTTTGGAATTGACGCAGATGATCCGCCAGCCCGGCGCCAACGCCAATCCTTATGTGCCGATCATCATGGTGTCGGGCCATTCCGAGAAGAAGCGCATCGTCATCGCGCGCGACGCCGGCGTAACCGAGTTTCTGGCCAAGCCGATTTCCGCCAAGGCGCTGTACGAACGCATCCTCAACGTCGTCGCCAACCCGCGTCCGTTCATCAAGACGCGCACGTATTTCGGACCGGATCGCCGCCGTAACGTCAATCCGAACTATGTCGGTCCGGAGCGGCGCAAGGACGGCAAGGCCGAAGTGATTCAGCAGCAACCGCTGCTTGATAAGGCAAAAGTCTTAAGCTGAACATTCAAAGGGGCAGGCAAACACATGGCGCAGCGCAAGGATCAGGCTCCGTCGGTCGCCACCTATGCGGATCACGAGGTGATCACGCCGCCGCACGCGCTGCGCCAGGCGATCGGTCCGGCGCTGGCCGGGGACGACCCGGTCGGGCGCGCCGAAACCGCGCTGGCCAAGCTGTCGAACGAATTCGGTACCTGGATGCAGGCCGAATGCGATCGGCTCGAAGCGGCACGCCTGGACGTCATGCGCCAGGGCTTTACCGAAAAGACCCATGATGCGCTGTTCCGCGCCGCCCACGACATCAAGGGCGAAGCCGCGACCTTCGGCTTTCCCGCCATTGCCGGCGTCGCTGACAGCCTGTCCCGGCTGCTCGAGCATACGCCGCAGATCGCACGCATTCCGCTGGCGCTCATCGACCAGCACGTCGATGCTGTGCGCGCCATCATCCGCGAATACGGCCGCCACGATCTGCCGCAAGTCGCGCACAGCCTGACCACGCGGCTGCGCGAAGTGACCGACGAATTTCTAAGGCACGAGAACGGCTTTCGACCGGATTATCTGGAAACGATTTTTGCACCGCCGCTCGCGCCTGGCGCCGCGGGCTCCTAATCGAGTCATTCCGGGGCCGCGCGAAGCGAGGAACCTGGAATCCATAATCCCAGCGCCGGGGTTATGGATTCCGGACTCGCCGCTCCGCGGCGATCCGGAATGACGGGCTTACGCCGCGACCGACTCGAGTTCGGCAGCAAAATCCTCTGAGTCATCCTCCGCCGCGAGTTCGTCGCAGAATAGCCGCGCCTCTTCGCGCGCCGCTTCGGTCGCGAAGCGGTGCAACAGCGTGATCAACGGTGCCTCCTCGCCGAACTCCTGATTTTCGCAGCGGGTCAGCACGCGCTCGATCATGCGCCGCCTGAGCCGAGCGGCACCGCCCGGCTCGCCGGCAAAGCCGCCCTCGCGCATTGCCTCGATCGCTTCCTTGAACGCCGGATAGGTCGAGGCCGGCAGCCCGGCCTTTTCGAACAGCGCGCGCAGGCCGGAGAAGCCGCCGTCATTGACCAAGCCCGAGACGCGCGCCACCGGCAGGTCGGCAAGCTCCGCCAGCGCCTCCTCGAACAACACGACGTTACCGGACAGCAGCGCGCGCAAAATGAGCCCGGCGGTGAGCTGGCCGCTTTCGCGCAAGTGATGAATGAGCCGGCGCACTTCACCCTCCGCCGTCTCTGCGGCGAGCGCTACCGTCACTTTTTCGCAGGCCTCGCGCGCGACGCGCATCGCGTGATCGACGTCGATCCAGGCGCGGCTGGCGACAAAGCCGGCCAGCGTCTCAGAAAGCTTGATGGCGAGCGTATGCCGGGTCGCTGCCGAAAGATCATCGCGCGCCAATAGCGGCTCGCGAATCGCGGCAAGGTGGCCGTGACGCTCGGCAATACGGTCGGTCGAGAACGGCGCAACATCGGCATCTTGGTTTTCCACGAGGACGAGGCAGGCTTCCGCCGTGCCGACCTCGGCGATCGCCGCGGCGACCGAGCGCGGCAGCGCCGCGCGGCTGGCGATGGCAACCTGTACGGCCGGCGATCCGGTCGCCACCGCATCGACCAGATCGGCGTCGACGAACAGCGGCGACAGCGCCAAAACCGGCGCGGCGATCTGCGGCTGATCGGCGGCGAGCGCATAAATCACCGCCGGCGGCGCGTCCAGGCTCGCCGCCAGCGCGTCGGCCAGCGCGCGGCGCACCAGCGGGCACGGATCGTCGAGCAGCATCAGCATGGCGCCTTCGGCCGCGGCGCGATCGTCGGCCGACAGATCGGAAAACAGATAGGCACGTGCCAGTGCGCCGGTCGCTTCGGCGCGTTCGCCGGCGGGCGCGGTACGGACCCATTGTAGGAAGCGGCGGACGATCATCGTTCGCGCGATGGCGGTTTGTACTGTGGTTGCGTTTAGCAACGCACGCTTAACAAAGCGTTCACCATAATGTTTGGAAAAGTTGCGAAAATGTTAAGACTGCGAGCGTCGGCGGTGCCGTGTAAAGAAATCCGTCTCAGCCGCCTTTCCGGATCGACGACACGATTCGACGCGATCTCATCACGATCCGCGGGTTTCTGAACCTGACGCGCGAACGATCTGCGCCACCGATTGACGACCGAATGCGGCTTACGACTTGGTCCCGGAATCCTTGAACAGGTCGACGAGGATGCCGGCGGCAGCGCCAGAGGACGGCGCCGCGCCGCTCGGATTCGCCGCCGCGTTCGGCGCGCCCCAGAGTTGACTGACCAGAGGTCCGACCGGACCGCTCGATCTGGCATCGGCAAACAGGCCGTGGAACATCTGGTTGTTTGGGGACGCGGGCACCTGGATGGGCAGCTGGGCGGGTGACGGGGCGGGCGACGGCATGGCGGCCGCAAAGGCATTGGCGATTCCCGCGGTGTCCGGGACGATCGACAGCGGCGGGGCAACGTTTGCGGCCTGCGCCGCCGCGGCCGCCGGCGCCGTCCATTGGTGCGGCTCCGAGCGGGCTACGTCATAGCGCGCGGTGAGCACGTTGCGCACGGCACCGACGCTGCGCGCTGCGCCGGTCTGCTTGTCGAAAAAGATCGAACGATTGGCCTGCGCCGCGCCGGCAAACAAATTGGCCGCCTTGGCGTCAGGGTTGCTGGCGGCAAGTCCGATGAGTCGCGCCGCGCCGCCGGCGCCAAGAAAATGCGCGATATAGAGCTCGCCCTCGCTCGGCGGCCGGCCGAGTTTTTGCGTCAGATACGCCGCGTTGGCCTGGGTGAACGCGCCGGCCATCACCGCGTTCGCGGTCGGGTCGTTGCGCAGCTTGAGAATCTCCTGGCGCATCGCCGCGTCCTTAACCACGTAATGGCCAGAGCCGGTCCGGGTGATGGCGGCGGCATAGCGGCCGTAGCCGAGCGCGGCGCCCGATTGCTTGATGGTGCCGAGCCAAGTCTGCTCGACGAATTGAAACAGTCCGCGCGCCGATGAGGTCGAGGCGCCGGCCTGCGGATTCAGTCCCGATTCGACTTGCGCGGTGGCCAACAGATAGCTGAAGCTCGTGCCGGTGGCCGCCGACGCCTGACGAATGGCGCCGGTCACCGTCGAGCCCGCGGCGGCATTGCCGGGTTCGACCAGCATTTTTAAAAACTCCCCGCCCAATACCCGCCGACTCCCACCGGCTGGTCCCAGGCGGTATCAATGATCGAACTGTATGGTAAACGGTTGCTTAACGATACGGCTTCGCGACACGGAGGCGCAGATGGCGCACGAGACGGCCGTCCGGCACAAGCGCGGCGGGCTCTATTTCGAGGACTTCATGCCCGGCGAAGTCGTCGAGCACCGCTATACCCGCACCGTCACCCAGATGGACAACATCCTGTTCTCCAACATGACGCTCAATCCGCAGCCGCTCCACATCGACCGGCATTTCTGCGCGCAGGAGACCGAGTGGGGACAGCCGCTGATGAATTCGCTGTTCACGCTCGGGCTGATGATCGGCATCCAGGTGTCGGACATGACGGTCGGCACCACCATCGCCAATCTCGGCATGACCGACGTCAAATTTCCGCATCCGCTGTTCGAAGGCGACACGGTGCATTGCACCACCGAGGTGATCTCAAAGCGCGAATCGAAATCGCGGCCCGGCGCCGGCATCGTCGAATTCCACCACCGCGCCTACAACCAGGACAACAAGCTGGTCGCCGAATGCCGCCGCCAAGCGTTCATGCGGATGCGGCCGAAGTAATGCGACGCGTCATTCCGGGGCGCGCGAAGCGCGAGCCCGGAATGACTCGCAAAGAAATCCGCCATGCGCTCCTTCCTCTTCGTTCCCGCCGACAGCGCCAAAAAGCTCGCCAAGGCGATGACCAGCGGCGCCGACGCGCTGATCGTCGACCTCGAAGATTCGATCGCGCTCGATGGCAAAGTACGGGCCCGGCAAAGCGCGGCGGCGTTCCTCAAGGAGGCCATGGCGACGGCGAGCCGACCCTATCTTGTGGTGCGGGTTAACGGGCTGGAAACCGGGCTGACCGACGCCGATCTCGATGCGATCGCGGCGGCTAAGCCGGACGCCATCATGCTGCCGAAGGCCGAAGGCGGCGCAGCAGTGATCCATGCGGACGCCAAGCTCGCGGTGCGTGAAGCGGTCAGCGGTCTGCCCGACGGCGCCATCAAAATCCTGCCGATCGCCACCGAAACGGCGGCAGCGCTGTTCCTTATGGGCACGTTTGCAGGCGCGAGCCCGCGGCTGATCGGCCTGACCTGGGGCGCCGAGGATTTATCCGCCGAACTTGGCGCCAACACTAACCGCGACGCACAAGGCCGGTTCCTCGATCCGTACCGTCTGGCGCGTGCGCTGTGTCTTGCCGGCGCCGCCGCCGCGCAGGTGCCAGCGATCGATACGGTCTACGTCGATTTTCGCGACCAAAAGGGCTTTCGCCGCGAATGCGAGGAAGCTTGCCGCGATGGTTTTGCGGGGAAGATGGCGATCCACCCGGCGCAGGTGCCGATCATCAACGAGGTGTTC
>JASHSE010000645.1 GCA_030036975.1 Xanthobacteraceae bacterium
ATCGGCGTGCTGTTCTTTTTGGTCGTGGTCACGTTGGTGCCGTTTGCGATCGGGCCGGACCTCGCGCTGCTCAAGCGCATCGGTCCCGCGGTGCTGTGGCTCGCAGCCTTGCTGGCCAACTTGCTGGCGCTCGACCGGCTGTTTGCCGTCGATCAGGAGGACGGCTCGCTCGATCTTCTGCTCATGAGCCGGGCGCCACTCGAACTCGTGGTGGCGGTCAAAGGTTTGGCGCAGTGGCTGACCACCGGACTGCCGCTGGTGGTCGCGGCGCCGTTGATCGGGCTGTTGCTCAATCTCGATGGCGCCGCGCAGGCCGGACTGGTGCTGACCTTGCTGGTCGGCACGCCGGCGCTGACGTTCATCGGCCTGATCGGGGCCGCGATTGCGGTTGCGCTCCGCCGCGGCGGGCTGTTGCTTGCCGTGCTGGTCCTGCCGCTGACCGTGCCGGTGTTGATTTTCGGCGTCGCGGCCGCCAATGCTGTCCTGGTCGGAGCCGCACCATTCGCCACGCCGTTCACGATCCTCTGCGCGTTCAGTCTGGCGAGCCTTGTGATCGGCCCGTTCGCTGCAGCGGCCGCACTGCGCCAAGAAATCGAGTAGAAATCGAGTAACCGTCGCGATGCCGATGCTGATGCCGACGCTTGGGTCATGCAGATTTGAAGTCACCGCGGTCCGCCGCCGTTGTCTTGCCACGCCGACGTGCTCTAGGTAGCAATCGAATGAGCCTCATCGATCTTGCCAACCCGTCGCGCTTTCTGAAGTTTGCCGATCGCGTTTTGCCCTGGCTGGGCGGCGTGACGGTGATCGCGTTGGCTTTCGGGCTCAACCAAGCCATGGGCGCGCCCGACGATTACCAGCAGGGCGCCACCGTCAAGATCATGTTTCTGCACGTTCCTTCGGCGTGGCTCGGCATGCTGGCCTGGGGGATCATGAGCATTGCGGCGCTGGGCACTCTGGTCTGGCGCCATCCGCTCGCCGACGTCGCGGCGAAAGCCGCAGCGCCGATTGGCGCCGCCTTCACGCTGCTCTGCCTGGTCACCGGCTCGCTGTGGGGACGACCCGAATGGGGCACTTATTGGGTCTGGGATGCGCGCCTGACCTCGGAGCTGGTGCTGTTCCTGCTCTATCTCGGCGTCATCGCGCTGTGGCGGACGGTCGAAGACCCGTCACGCGCGGCGCGCGCCGCGGCGATCCTGACGCTGGTCGGCGCCGTCGACCTGCCGATCATCAAGTTCTCGGTCGATTGGTGGAATACGCTGCATCAGGGCGAGTCGGTATTTCGTTTCGGCGGCTCGACGATTTATCCGACCATTCTGGTGCCGCTGTTGGTGATGGCGGTGGCGTTCACCCTGTTGTTCGTCACGTTGCACGTCGCCGCCATGCGCAATGAAATTTTGCGCCGGCGCGTGCGCACGCTGCGCCTGATGCGGGCCCAAGCCACGAACTGAAGCCGCGAGCTGAGCATGGAAGCGATCAACCATCTGCCTTTCATCGTCGGTTCTTATGCGGCGGCATTTGTCGTCGTCGCGCTGTTGGTAGCCTGGGTCATGATCGACTTCCGCACCCAGCGGCGCGCGCTCGCCGATCTTGAAATGCGCGGCTTCGCCCGGCGCTCCGCGGCCGCGGCGCTGGCGCAGGCCAAGGAGGAGGCGTGAGCGAAGTCGCCCCAGAGGAGACGCGGAGCGTGGGCTGGCGTCGGATCGCGGTCCTGGTGCCGCTGGCGGCTTTTCTCGCGCTTTCGGTCTTGTTCCTGGTGGGGCTCAGGTCGGGCGACCCGTCGATCGTTCCGTCGGCGCTGATCGGACATCGGGCGCCGCAGACCAACCTGCCGCCGCTTGCCGGGCTCGAACGCGATGGGGCGCCGGTTCCCGGGCTCGACCCGGCGCGCTTCAATGGCAATGTCAGCGTCGTCAACGTTTGGGCGTCGTGGTGCGTGCCGTGCCACGACGAGGCGCCGCTGCTCATGCAATTGGCCAAGGATCGGCGCCTGCGCCTGGTCGGCATCAACTACAAGGACGATCCAGGCAATGCCCGGCGTTTTCTCGGCCGCTACGGCGATCCGTATGCCGCCGCCGGCGCCGACCAGAACGGCCGCGCCGCCATCGAATGGGGCGTCTATGGCGTGCCGGAAACGTTTATCGTCGGCCGCGACGGCCGCATCGCCTATAAGCTGGTCGGCCCCATCACGTCCGACAATTACGCCTCCGTCCTGCTCCCGCAAATCGAGAAGGCGCTGGCGGCGGGATCGTAACTCGTCATTCCGGGGCGCGGCTGGAGGCCGCGAGCCCGGAATCCATAACCCCTGCTGCAAAAGTCCTGCACCGATCGTGGTTATGGATTCCGGACTCGCCGCTGCGCGGCGATCCGGAATGACGAAAATTACTCCGCCGCCGGCTCGGTCCCGTATTTCTTCAGGAGCGGTGCCTGCAGCGCGGCGAACAGGAAAGTCAACGGCACCACGCCGAACACCTTGAAGTCCACCCAGGTATTGGTCGAGGCGCTGCGCCAGACGATCTCGTTGAGCACGGCAAGCGCGAAGAAGAACAGCGCCCAGCGCCAAGTCAGCTTGCGCCAGCCTTCGTCGGTGAGATGGAACAGCGAGTCGAAGACGACGCCGAGCAGCGGCTTGTTGAAATAGAGGCCGCCGAGCAGCACGGCGCCGAACAAGGCGTAAATGATGGTCGGCTTGACCTTGATGAAGGTGGCGTCGTGCAGGATCAGGGTCAGGCCGCCGAACACCAGCACGATGATGGCGGTGACCACCGGCATGATCGGCAGCCGCCGCGTCATGGCGTAGGACGCGATCAGCGCCGCAACGATCGCGACCATGAAAGTCGCCGTGGCGACAAAGATTCCATAGCGCGAATTGGCGAAGAAGAACAGGATCAGCGGGCCGAGATCGAGCACCAGCTTCAAAAGCGGATTGAGCTGCGGCTTTGTGGTCGTTTCCATGTCATAAGCGATCGCGAGAGTGGTACTGAATTCGTTTGGTGTTTTCCGCTCATTCCCGCGAAAGCGGGAATCCAGATTGGGTCCCCGCAACGGGGCACCCCATCGCGCGAGCGCGATGGGGCCCCCTCGCGGGGACGAGCGGCGTCAAGTTTCGAGCCCCGCAATAGCGCGGGCGAAATCGCGCGCCGAGAACGCTTCGAGATCGTCGGCGCTCTCGCCGACGCCGATGACGTGTACTGGAATTTTGAACTTCGCCGCAAGTGCGACCAGGATGCCGCCGCGCGCGGTGCCGTCGAGCTTGGTCATGGCAAGGCCGCTGACGCCGGCGGTCTTTTGGAAAATCTCGACCTGCGACAGCGCGTTCTGCCCGACCGTGGCGTCGAGCACGAGGAGTACGCTGTGGGGCGCCGCCGGATCGGCCTTTTTGATCACCCGTAAGACTTTTTGCAGCTCGTTCATCAGCTCGCTGCGGTTCTGCAGGCGGCCGGCGGTATCGATCAGCAAAACATCGATGCCGCGCTGTTTGGCCGCGGCAATGGCGTCGAACACGAGGCCCGCCGCGTCGGCGCCGGGCTCGCGGGCGACGAATTCGGCGCTGCTGCGCGTCGCCCAGATGTTCAGCTGATCGATGGCGGCGGCGCGGAACGTATCGCCGGCCGCCAGCATGACGCGGCGGCCCTCGGCGCGGAATTTGGCCGCGAGCTTGCCGATCGTAGTGGTCTTGCCGGAGCCGTTGACCCCGATCACCAGGATGACGAACGGCCTCTGCGCCGCATCGATCACGAGCGGTCGCGCCACCGGCGCCAGCACTTTCTCGACCTCCGCCGCTACGACTGCCTTGATCTCGTCCGGCGAGATCGCCGCGTCGTGGCG
>JASHSE010000646.1 GCA_030036975.1 Xanthobacteraceae bacterium
CGCTCGGCGCGACCTGGATGCCGATATAGACGGCACGCTTGCCGTCGAAGCCGACCTCGGATTCGTAGTCCTCGGCGCCGAGCACCACGTTGGCGACGTCCTTCAATCGCACCACGGCGCCGCCCGACTGGCGCAGCACCAGATTGCGGAATTGCTCGGCCGAATGCAGGCTGGTCGAGGCAGTCAGGTTGACCTGCACCATCTGGCCCTTGGTGTTGCCGATGCCGGAAATGTAGTCGTTATTGGTCAGCGCCTGGCTGACGTCGGCGGCGGTGAGTCCGTACGCCGCGAGTTTCTGCGGATCGAGCCAGGCGCGCAGCGCGAACACTTTCTGCCCGAGCAGTTCCGCGGTCTGCACGCCGGGCACCGCCTGCAGCTTCGGCTGCACCACGCGAACGAGATAATCGGTGATCTGGTTGGGCGCCAAGGTCGTGCTGTTGAAGCCGATATACATGGCGTCGATGATCTGGCCGATCTTGACGGTCAGGGTCGGCTGCAAGGTGCCGGGCGGCAGCTGATTGACCACCGAATTGACCTTGGTGTTGATCTCGGTCAACGCCTTGTCGGCGTCGTAGTTGAGCCGCAGATAGACGGTGATTGTGCTGGTGCCGCTTTGGCTGGTCGACGTCATGTAGTCGATGCCGTTGGCCTGGGCGATGGCGTTTTCCAACGGCGTGGTGATGAAGCCGGCGACGACGTCGGGATCGGCGCCGTAATAGATCGTAGTGACCGTGACCACCGCGTTCTCGGTGCGCGGATATTGCAGGATCGGCAGCACGAAATAGGCGCGGACGCCAAGCACCAGGATCAACAGACTGACGACCGAAGCGAGCACCGGCCGGCGGATGAAGATGTCGGTGAATTTCATGACGGGCGCCGTGCTTCAAATACCTCCCCCTGGAGGGGGGAGGTCGCCGCGCGAAGCGCGGCGGGTGGGGGTGACAGCGGCGCAGTAGCTGAGGCCATATTGGTTCGCGGCCGTGAGCATCGCAGTCTCGTAGGCGACGATTTCAACGCAGACCCGCGACGCAGAATCGCGTGCGCGAACGCAGAATCGGAGCTTGAAATGATTGAGAAATTTTGATCGGGGCAGCAGGATTTGAACCTGCGGCGCAGCAAACTCGGACAGGCCGTCACCCCACCCCGGACTGCCTTCGGCAGTCCGACCCTCCCCCTCCAGGGGAGGGTGTGTAGATATGCGGACGAATGAGACTGAATCACTTTCATCCGACCTACGCCTACCGATCCAGCGGCACTACCGGCGCGGCGTCGGCGGTCGGCGAAATGGAATTATCGATCAGCACCGGCGAGCCGTTGTGCAGCTTGATCTGGCCTGCCGTCACGATCGTCTCGCCCGCGCTGACGCCCTTGAGCACGGCGACCTGGTCGCCGCGCGTCGACCCGGTGGTGACGAAGGTTTGCCGGGCGACCTGCTGCGGCTTGCCGCCGGCCTGCCCCGCTTTGCTGTCCACGACGTACACCGTGTCGCCGTACGGATTGTAGGTGATCGCGGTCTGCGGCAGCGTGATGTAGTTTTGCGGCGCGCCGGTGGCGATGGCGACGGTCGCGTACATGCCGGGAAGCAGCTTGTGATCCGGGTTCTTCAAGGTGGCGCGGATCTGAACGTTGCGGGTGTTGGTGTCGATTTTGGGATTGATGGCGGAAATCTTGCCGGCGAAGGTTTGATCCTTGAAAGCGTCGACCCGTACGGTGACGTCCTGGCCGAGCCGCACCTGGTCGATCGCCTGCTGCGGCACGAAAAAGTCCAGATAGATCGGATCGAGCGCCTGCAAGGTCACGATCGTGGTGCCGGCGCCGAGATACTGGCCGAGATCGACGGCGCGGATGCCGAGATGGCCGGCAAACGGCGCGCGCAGCGTCTTCTTGTCGAGGATGGCCTGCTGCTGCGCGACCTGCGCCTTGGCGTTCTTCAGATTGGCGACATCGGTATCGAGCGTCGCCTGGCTGACCGCCTGGATCTTGAACTGCTTGAGATCGCGCTGATAGGTCAGCTCGGAAAGGTCGGCGGTGGCCTGCAACGAGACCAGCTTGGCCGCATCGTCGTCGGAGCGCAGCTTCAAGAGCACCGCGCCTTCCTTGACGTCGTCGCCGGAGTTGAACGAGATCGCGTCGACCACGCCGGACACTTCGAGCGACAGGTCGGCACCCCGCACCGCGCGCAAGGTGCCGACCGAATCGATGGTCGGCTGCCAGCTCGAGTAGCGCGCGGTGGTCGCCGACACGGTCTGCGGCGGCGCGCGCATCGTGCTCATGAACTTTTTGATCATGGCCGCCTTGAACGCCTGAAAGCCGAAAACGCCGCCGAGCACGACCGCGACCGCGATCAGCATGATCACCATGCGTCTGGTCATGGACGCGCCTCTGCGCTCGATCACGTGCCCGCGTTTGCCCTCGATCATGGGCGGGCCTTTGTCCTGGGTCATGGCCGCGCCTCTTTCTTTAGGCCGTGCGCGCCCGCGACCAAATCTGGGGTGGTGATGGCGTCGGAATCTTCGGGGCTGAGCGGATTGGTCAAAACGTCGACGCGGTTCCACCAGCCGCCGCCGAGCGCCTGGAACAAGGCGGCGGTATCGGCAAAGCGCGCGGCTTGCGCCTGCACGACCGCGAGCCGCGCCTGGGCGTAGCTGCGCTGCGAGTTGAGCAGCGTCAGATAGGCGATGGCGCCGAGCCGATATTGGCCGCGGGCGAGATCGAGGGTATCGGAGGCGGCGTGGAGCGCCGCGACCTGCGCTTTCAGCGTGGCGGCGTCGAGCTGCAGCGCACGCAACGCGTCGGCCACGTTCTGGAACGCCGTGAGCACGGTATTGCGATACTGCGCCTCCGTCATGTCATAGGCGGCGCGGGCGGCGCGCTCCTGGTGCAACAGCGTGAAGCCATGGAACAACGGCTGGGTGCCGCTTGCCGCCGCGCTCCAGACGATCGTGCCCGGCCCGAACAACGTGGCGGCGGTCAGCGCCGCGCTGCCATAATCGGCGGTGAGGTTGAATTGCGGCAAGCGCGCCGCGACCGCAACCCCGATCTGCGCGCTGGCCTCATGCAGCTGCGCCTCCGCCGAGCGCACGTCGGGGCGCTGCTGGACGAGGTGCGACGGCAACGTCAGCGGCAAATCGCGCGGCAGCCGCAGCGAAGCGAGCGTGACCCGGTCGCGCAGCCGCGTATCGGGGAAGCGGCCGATCAGCGCCAGCAGCACATGCTCCTCTTGCTCCAGCTGCTTCTGCAGCGGCGGCAACGTCGCCTGCGTCGTCGCCACTTCGGACTCTTGGGTCAGCACGTCGGTGCGCGTGGCGGCGCCGACATCGAACTGCTGGCGCACGACGTTGAGCTGATCGGTCTCCGCTTTGATGATGTCGCGGGTCGCGGCGATCTGGCCGCGCAACGAGGCTTCCTGCACCAAAGCGGTGACGACGTTCGAAGTCAGCGTCAGATAGGTCGCCTCAAGCTGAAAGCGCTGGTACGCGGCGGTCGCCGCCGTTACCTCGATCTGCCGGCGCTGGCCGCCGAACACGTCAGGCACATACGACACGTTCGCCGTGGCCTGAAACAGATTGAAAATCGCGGGCGCGCCGGGCTCGCCGAATTCGGCCGGCGAAAATTGCTCGCGCGTCACCGATGCATTGGCGTCGACGCTCGGCAGCAGATGGCCGGTCTGGGCGTACAGATTTTCCTTGGCCTGCCAGAGCGCAGCCTGCGCCGCCTGCAGGCTGGGATTGGCTTGCAATGCTTGCGCAATCAATGAATCGAGTTCCTTGTTGTGAAAGACCTTCCACCACTCGCCCGGAATATCGCGGCCGACCTCGAACCGTTGCGCGCCGCCGCCGGTGCCGCCGCTCGCCACGGTGGCGGCCGGCGCCGCCTCCGGCGTATAGCTGCTCACCGGCGGCGGCGCCGGCACCTTGAAGTCGGGACCGACCGCGCAGGCTGACAACAGCAGGACCACGGCGATCCCGCCAATAGAGGCCGGCGCCGATGGCGCGCGGCCGCGGAGCGCCGCATCGGCCCGCGGCAAAGCCGGCGTTCCCCAACGCCACATCGACTGCACCGAGCGTCCCACTGCAACCACCCTCAACCGGGCAGCCTTATTATTTACTATCCGGTCAGTCAATAACTTGACTTTTTATTGCACAGCCGCCTAGCTGGTGGCGATGACGGAGGTGCTCGACCCGCGCCCGGAAACCCGGCGCCGCCGCAAGGCGGAGCGGCCGCACGAGATCCTCGACGCCGCATTCCACGAATTTTCCCGCAACGGCTACGCCACCACGACGCTCGAGCGCATCGCCGAGCGCGCCGGTGTCACCAAGGGCACGATCTACGTCTATTTCGCCAGCAAAGAGCACCTGTTCATCTCGATGGTGCGGGAGTTCACCAAGCCGGCGCAGGACACCGTGCAGGAAATGTTCGAGACACACGACGGCTCGACCGCCGATCTCTTGCGCGCGCAGTTTTCCTTCATCTACCAGCATCTCGTCGAGGACCGCCGCCGCCGCGAGGTGCTGCGCATGCTGATCGCCGAGGCGTCGCGCTTTCCCGAACTCGCCGACCGCTACCATCAGGAAATCTTGCGGCCGTGTCTCGACATGCTGCGGCAGGCGATCCAGCGCGGCGTCGACCGCGGCGAGATCCGCGCTTCGGCCATTCTGCAGTCGCCGCAAGTCGTGATCGCGCCGATCGCGCTGGTCGATCTCTGGCTGATGCTGTTCGACGCGCGCCAGCCGCTCGACCTGAAAGCGTATTTCGACGCTCACCTCGAACTGGTGCTCAACGGGCTGCTGGCGCGGTAAGCCGCCCGGCCGCGCCACGAAGCGGCGCCGCGCTGGGCCCCGATCGCAGGCCCGACCGGCCTCCACGTTCGGGTTTTCCGAAAAGCCCTGAAGTCAACCCAGCATTCGGGATCGATCTCCGCAATCCTGAGTGAGAGACGATAATTCGCGGCTCACTCAATTGTCAGTTGCCGATGCGGATATCTCGCTTTAAGATCTACCCGAGGCCGCAGGAGGCTGGGGTTCGTCGCGTACGAGTTCGAGTGCGCAATGTCGAATATCTTTGTCGACAGGGCGGTCATCGCAATTCGCTTCAGAAATGTGGATGCCGATACGGTGTAGCTTTCGCAACATAGCTGCCCGGCATCGGCTCTTCGTAGAACGTTTGACGGGGCAACCACCAAAGTTTTAGGGAGAACGGCCGATGCGCATTCGACGACTTTTCCTTATTCTGCTCGGATTCGCTGCGTTGGCCCCCTTTATATTTACGGCGCGGTCCATCAGGGCCGCCGATACGATCGATTCGCAAAAAGCGCAAAGGGTCGTGTCCGATGCCGGCGCAGCCAAATCCATGCTGACGGCCGGCACTGCCGACGAACTCGGCTGGCTGTGGTTCATCTGGCTCAACAATCCGCTGACCGGCGCCGACCCGAAAGTCTGGGAAGGCTGGCGGCAGAGCAGCAGCGTGTACCTGCCGAACGGCGCGGCGCCGGCGCCCTGGGGTCAGGAGCCGCCGCCGCCGCCGGCGGTGATCGCCGCCGCCAAGCAGCAAGGCCTCAACACCAATCTGCCGTTCCACAATCTTGACAGCGACGTGCAGTCCGACGGCTTGGCGCTGCGGGATAATTTTCATCAGAACGTGCGCTATCAGATCCTGATGAACCAGGACACGTTCGATTACATCGTGCAACACAAGGTCTACAACGTGAACGGTCAGCAGGCGATGGCGCAGGCCAATACGCCGCTGAATTTCCCGGCAACCGCCTTCGAGATCAAGACGTCGTGGATCTGGATCGGCACCGACAAGACGATCCTCGATCAGCTGCAGGGAAAGTATTACATCGTCAATGCTTATTATTCCTTGCTCGATGCCAGCGGACTGCCGACCGGAATCTACAAGGTCGGACGCGCCGCGCTATCCGGCATGCACATCATCGCCAAGCCGGTGCCGCAATGGTTCTGGGTCACGTTCCAGAACGTCTACGACGCGCAAAACACCCAATCCAGCAATCAGCTGCCAATGTCGGACGACGTCAAGCAGCTCAATCAGAAATATCAGGGCGCGCTGAAGGCCAGGGGCTCGATCTTCGCCAATTATCAATTGATGGGCACGCAGTGGCAGTTCGTCGATTCGGCCGGGAAGCCGCTGCTGCTCGCCAATTCGCAGATCGAGTCCGCCTTCCAGCGCAGCTCCTCCTGCGCGACCTGCCATTCGACCGCCAGCTACTCGGTGCAGAACGGCTATTTCAATCAGGTCAAGGAACAGGACGGCGGCATCACCTACTACACCGGCGAACCGCCGACCGATAAAATGCAGGGTTACAACCCGCTCGACTTCGTCTGGTCCCTCCGGCGCGCCCAGTGGCAGCGCTAGTCCCGAACCCGTTTCGTCCGACGGACGCACAGGAGACTTCCTATGAGCGTACTCTCATTTCCGCGCATCTTCTTCACCGGCTTCATGTGCTGGGACCCGGCGACCGGCAACAATAACGACTACTTCCCGACTTATGACGACGAGCAGGCCGCGCTGAACTGGGCCTTCTTCAAACAGAACAAGATCAACATCACACCGACCAATTTCGGCACGACGTTCCGCAGCGGCGATGCTCCCTGGGCCATCAATTTCCAAACCATCAAAGGCTATAACGAAAATCCGCGAGGGGTGCCGCAGCCGGGCATACCGATGGAATGGAATTACTTCGGCGGCAACGGCGCCTATTTCGTGCAATATACCGATCCAGGCCAGAATATCGATCGGACCAGCAAGATCACCGGCGGCATGTCGGGTTACGGCAAGTCGGTCGCCGACGATCCTTTGCTCGGCACACCGGTCACCATTCTGGGCGATCCGTTCGGCAATCCGGAACCGACACCGCCGGGGCGGCTGGTCGACAACAATCCGGTGTCGGTCAACACCAGTCAGATTTACTTCAACAGCATGCAGTTGGGCGACGCCAAGTCCGGAATCACGGCGCCGCGCGCCGAGCGCATGCAGTCGCGCTTCATCAATTTCAGCCGCAATTTCAATCTCGGGGCCGCCGGCGGCGCCTCGGTGACCTGGCAGACCTGTTTCCCGGCCGGATCGACGCTCAAGATCAATGTGGGGAAGTCGCAACTGCTTGCCGCGCTGCAGGCTTTGATCACGTCCGGCAAGGCCAAGGGCGTGATGGTTCGCTTCAACACCTATCTCAATCTTTATTTCCAGAACGGCTATTTCAATAATGTCACGCCGCGGCCGAAAACGAATAACGACCTGCCGGCGCTTTATAAAGCGGCATTGCGGAGCGGCGATCTGTTCTCCAATCCCTGCTACAGCCGCGTTGTCGGCATTATCGGTCCCTGGTATGCGGACGAACTCGCGACCTGTCCGGAAGGCCGCTATCTGGCGCCAAACGGCAATATCAATCTATGTAATCCGCGCGCCACGTCGCCCTGCTGGCCAACGCCGACGCCGGCGGCGAACGCCGTCAAAGCGTCGCCTGCTGCGCACTACACGAGTTTGTTCAAGGCCGCAGCCTACGTGGCGGCGCAGCCAGGCGCGGCAGCCGCGGCAGCGCCGATCAAAAATCCGATCAATGTCCCGCAGGCGCAATTGAAAAACGGCATACAGCTCGGCATTGCCGTCGCCGAGGTGAACCAGGACGCTAAAAAGGCCAATTAC
>JASHSE010000647.1 GCA_030036975.1 Xanthobacteraceae bacterium
CGGCGCCTCGGTGCGCGAATTGGTCGAAACCGTGCGCGAGGTGACCGGACGAGACGTAGCGGTTACGATCGGCCCGCGCCGGCCGGGCGATCCGCCGGTTTTGGTTGCTGATATAACACGGGCGCGCGCAAAACTCGGCTGGCGGCCGCGCTATTCGGATCTGCGCACGCAGGTGGCGCATGCCTGGGCGTGGCAGCAGGGCGCCGGCCGCAATTGGCAGCGAATGCAAGCGCGAACGCCGGCGTAAGCGCGCCCGCGCATTCGCCTTACAGGTCGATCGTTGGCTCCATCGTCGCGCGCGCCGGCGCCAGCTTTTCGGCCAGCAGCGGAAGCTGCGCACGATCACAGAACGCGGGTATCACGGTCTGCGGCTTGATCGCCTGCACCAAGCCGACCACGTCGGACAGCCGCGGGTGCACGTTCCAGCGTACGAATTTGCCGCGGCCGCCCTTGACTAGACGCTCGGCTGGCGTGCCCGGCGTCACGTAGCCGGTGAAGACGATTGCGGGCTCGGACGTGTGCTCCCATGCGGCCAGGAGCCGCGCGGTCGCGCTTGACGAGCCGTCGGCCGAAGCGGCCAACATGATGCCGCTTGGGTGCGACGCGTCGATCGGTTTTGCCGCTGCGGCAAGCCGCGTGATGTCCTCGGCAATTCCGGCGCGGAGCGACAGGCGGTCGCTGGTTGCGAGCAGCGCCAGCGCATCGCGCATGGCCTCGTCGACAAAAATCTCGCTAAAGCCGCGGCGAAAAATTTCCAGCGCAATTTCCGGGCCGCGGCCGTTGGCCGGCACCGGCAGTAGCAGCGGACCGCGCTCGACGAACGGCGCGAGTTCGCGCCAGCATTCCGCGATCGGCTTGTCGTAGCCGCCATAGGAGCAGTCGAGGAGCGCGGTCGCCGCTGGCTTGGCGGGTGGGTCATAAGCATAAAGAATCGATTCCGCCGACCAGTCGCCAGTGTAAAGAACGCCGCCACCGACCGCGAAGTGCAACCAGACGCCGCCAGGCGCGTGGCCGTTGCGCCCGGTCGTTACGGTGATGCCAAGCACCTCGGTGCTGCCGCTGATCGGCAGTGGCCGCACCTCAAGATTTTTCGGCAAGGCGGCCGCCACGCTCGCAGTGGCATAGACCGGGGGAGCGCCGCGCTTTTTGCCGAGCAGCGACAGGGCGCCGACGTGATCCTTGTGGCCGTGGCTCAGAATCAGCGCGTCGAGCGAGCCCACGCCATCGAGTTCCGGCAGCTTGCCCGGCGGCGGACCTTCACCGAGATCAAGCATGAAACGCCTGCCCGCGGCCTGCAGCACAAAGCAGGCCGGCCCCTTGGCACCGACCCCGGAAATAAGCCGCAAACTGGACAATCCGGTGCTCATGGCGGGGGTTTCCTTGGCCGCGGTTGCGCGGCAAACATTGACAAGCGCAGTGCGCCTGCCTAATCAACCGCGACTTAAGGAAAAACGCCATGAAAGTCCGTAACTCGTTGAAATCATTGCGCAGCCGCCACCGCGACAACCGCATCGTGCGGCGCAAGGGCCGCGTCTACGTCATCAACAAGACGCAGCGCCGTTTCAAGGCCCGGCAGGGCTGAATCTTGCCCCTAGGCTGGAACAACGGCGCGCAGCGCTTTGTCGAAGTCGGAATCGATGCGGCTCAACGTCGGCTTCGCTGCGTTCAGACCACCTTATAAGCGCCCAATTCCGCGGCATCGTTCACGGCGGTTTGACAAGTTTTCGGGCTTGTTGCGGCCCAGCCGCGCGTTAGACTCGGTGGCCATGATCGGACGATTCCCTCCCCTGCGATGGCTGGCGCTGGCGGCTGGCTTGGGCATGGTTGTCGTCTTGGCGTCGCCTGCATCGGCGCAACATCCGGGTGGCAAGGCGCAACAGCCAAGTGACAAGGACTGGGCACAGCCGCCGAAAGAGTTGCCGCGGGCCGAAAGCGGCGAGCCGACCTATAACCTCGACACGCTGTTTGCGGCGCTCAAGATCGCGCCGGATGAGGCCAGCGCCAAGGCGATCGAGCAGCGCATCTGGGCGTTATGGATGAATTCCGGCAGCGACACCTGTACGCTTCTGATGACGCGCGTGAAGGTCGCGACCGATGCCAAGGATTACGATCTGGCGCTCAAGCTTCTCAACGCCATCGTCGAGATCAACCCGGACTACGTCGAGGCCTGGAACCAGCGAGCCACCATCTATTATCTGAAGCACGATTTTGGCCATGCCATCGCCGATCTTCGTGAAGTCCTGGTGCGCGAGCCGCGCCATTTCGGCGCGCTGTCCGGGCTGGGCATGATGCTGCAGGAGATCGGCGACGACAAGGATGCGCTCACCGTGTACCGCAAGGCGCTGGCGGTCGATCCGCATCTCGAGCACATTCCCGAGGTGGTGAAGACCTTGGCCGAGAAGGTCGAGGGCCGGGAGATCTGACCATAGCCCGGATTTCGTTGCGCGAAATTCGAGCTACCATTCCTGATTTCTGAACGATGCTTGCTGTCGTTATCATCGTCGCGCTGCTCGGCGCGGGCGCTATCGTCACGCTCATCGGCTCGTGGCTGATCGCGCGGGCGCATCCGCCGCGCGGGCGCCGCATCGAAGCAGGCGGTTTGCGCCAGCATGTCGTCGAGCGTTCGCCGAACGACGCAAGGGCGAGCGCTCTGCCGCTCGTCCTGTTGCACGGCGCCGGCTGCAATCTCGAGGATATGTGGCTAGCGCTCGGCGAGCGGCTCGCGGTGTACCATCGCGTCATTCTGATCGACCAGCCGGGCCAGGGCTGGAGCGAGAGCCGGGGCCGCAAGTTCAGCTCTCCGGCCGCGCAAGCTGCGGTGCTACGCGAGGTTTTGGATCGCCTCGGCATTGTCCGCGCGCTGCTCGTCGGCCACTCCTGGGGCGCGGCGCTGGCATTGACTTTTGCGCTCGATCAGCCGCAGCGCGCCGCCGGGCTTGTGGTGCTGTCGCCGCCGACGCATCCGCATCTGCGCCGCATGACCCGGCTCTATCGCATGCTGGCGGTGCCGTTCGCCGGCTGGCTGTTCGCGCACACGCTGGCGCTGCCGTTGTCCGCAGCGGCCTTTACTTCCGGCATCCGCGCCGCGTTCGCGCCGCAGGCGCCGCCGCGCCATTATCTCGAATGCAGCGCGGCGTTCTTGCTGCTGCGGCCGGCGGCATTTTT
>JASHSE010000648.1 GCA_030036975.1 Xanthobacteraceae bacterium
GTAACACGCGTCCGCTTGCCTCGCCTGCGATACCGATGCGCTTACAGCCATGGCATCAGCGAGGCGTGGATCACGTCGGGCACGCCTTCGCCGCCGACTGATTTGATGGCGAGGTCGACGTCCTTGAGCGCAAAGCGGTGCGTGGTGATCAGCTCGAGCGGAAAGCGCTTCGAGGCAAGCTGCGCCAGCGCGAGCTCGCAGGCCTTGTAGCTATGGCCGCGCGCGCTCTTCATGGTGATGAACTTCACCGTGAATTTCTCCAGCGGGAAATTGGGAAACGCCGCCAGCTCGCCCTGCACCACGATGGTGCCGCCCTTGCGCTTGAGCGCCTCGATGCCGAGCAGGATCGGAATGGTGCCGGCGCCGGCGGTGCAGTCGAGCGCGACGTCGACGCCCTTGCCGCCGGTGATCTCCATGATGCGGGCCAGCGGGTCTTCCTTGGTGACGTCGATGACGTGATCGGCGCCGAGCTTTTTGGCGACCGCGATGCGGGCGCGGTCCTTGGCGGTGCCGGTGACGATGATCCGCGCGGCGCCGGCCTGCTTGCAGATCACGGTTTGCGACAGGCCCTGCTGGCCCGGCCCCTGGATCAGCACCGTCGAATCATAGCCGACGCCGCCGTCGAACAGCGACCATTCGACGCCGTTCGCCATCGGCGTGACGAGCCCTGCCAGTTCCGCCGTCACGCCCTTGGGCACGTGGTGCACCACCGCGTTCCACGGCAGGTAGACGTACTGGGCGAAGCCGCCCCACAGGTGCGGCGCCTTCTCGGCCGAGGTGTAGCCGTAGCGGATCGCGTCCGGATTGGTGCGCCAGTTGGTGTTCTCGCAATGCCGGTACTGGCCGGCATGGCACCACTCGCACTTGCCGCACATCACGTAGTGCTCGACGAAGACGAGATCGCCTTCCTTAAATCCCTTGCGGCGGGTGAATTCGCGGCCGGCTTTGGCGATGGTGCCGATGTTCTCGTGGCCCATGATGGTCGGCGCGTTGCTTGGCGGATGCTTGTAGAGCTTGACGTCGGTGCCGCAGATGCCGCCGACCTCCATCTTCATCAGCGCCGCGTCCTCCGGGATGTCGGGCATCGGATAGTCGCGCAATTCGGTCTTGCTCGGTCCGGTGCGCACCGCTGCCAGGACTTGTTCTGCCACTGAAAATCGCTCCAGCTTGGTCTTGCTGTCCGCTCAAATAAGCGCGCGCAATCTAGAATGCAGCAAAGCCGCGTCAAGGCCGCCAAATGCGTGCATTTTCGCCGCCATCAGCTTAACTTGAAGGCGTGGCAGGCTCCTTCCCGATGATGCGGCCGTTGCAGCGAAACGCCGATCACGGCGCTGCGCTCGAGCGCGTGCGCGTTTGGACGCGGGCACGGTTTGCGCTTGGCGAGCACGACACCGTGATGGTGTCGGAGGTCGCCTGCACGGTGCCGGGCTGCCCGCCGATCAAGACCCACGTGGTGTTCTGGACCGCTGCCGGCCGCCACCATTTCCAGGTGTTCAAACCGCTCGCCAAGATCGTCGAGGACGATTTGCCGCCCGCCTTCATGAAGAACGCGCTCACCTGGGTCGAAGGCGTCGAGTGCAGTTGCTGCTAAAGGTCCTCGTATTCGCGCCGGCGGGTATGGTGTTGGATGGCGAGAACAACGATCTCGTCGCTGGCTCGATCAATCCGATAATAAACGAGGTAGGAGTATTTTCGGGTGACGAGCTTGCGCACGTCTCGGATCGTTTGTCGCCTGCCCAACTCCGGAAAGAGCAGAAGATCCTCAAGCGACTGAAGAATTACGCCCCGAACGCGCAACGCCGCGTTGGGGCTGCGTTCATAAATATATTCGGCGATTTCGGCGAGGTCTCGCGTGGCGCGTGGCGTGAAGCGAAGCCTCATCGATCAAAGCGGCGAAACGCGGCTTCCACTTCGGCGTCGCTGGCGAATTCGCGGCGGTCGGCCTGCGCGAGCCCGTCGAGAACCGCCGGCAGGTGCGCGGCGTCGATCTCCTCGGGCTCGGCATCGATCCCGGCAAGCCGCAGCATGGCCCGCGCAATCTCGTCCTGACTGTCGGGCGACAATCGGCCCACCGCCTCAACGGCCTGCTCAAGAAGTTTTGTCATGAGAGGACAATACCTCCTGTTATGGACGATATAAAGCCGATGGCGCCTACAGCCCCGCCTTCGCCAGCGCATCTGCCTGGCGCTTGGCGACGCGGTCGATGGAGAAGCGCTCGATTGCTTCGTTGAACAGCCGATAAAAATTCAGCTCGGCGCGCAGATGCAGGAACACGGCGCCAAGTCCGATCGCGGCGCGATCCATGAAGACGAATTCGCGCGGCACTTTCACCGGCCCCTTGCGCTTGAGCGCCTGATGGACGCGGAACGCTTCGCGGCGGCCATATTCGGCCGGAGCAACGCCGTCGGCGATGGTGCGCACACGGTCATCAAGCAGCGGCGCGTAGATGAAGCGTGCCCAGATGTTGAGCGTGTCGATCAGCTCGCGCGACAGGCCGCGAAAGCCCCAGGTCTCGTAGGCGTGCACGATCAGATCGTCCTCGCCGTGCAGCAGGCCATGATAAAGATCGACGACGCCCTGCACGAATTTCGGCGCGAAGATGCGGATGCAGCCGTAATCGAGCAGATTGATGCCGACCGGCGCCGAGGATGTTGCGCGCGGACTGTCCCGGTCCAATCCAAAGACGGTGTAATTGCCGAGATGCGGGTCGCCATGGATGACGCCGAAGCGGCTGAACGGAAACCACCACGCGGTGAACATGGCGCGCGCCAGCGCATTGCGCGTTTCGAGCGGATCGTTCTTGTGTGTGAGCATGCGGCTGCCGTCGAGCCAGTCGAGGCTCAAGAGCCGCCCGGTGGATAGTTCCGGCCACGCCCGCGGCACGCGCACGATGTCAACACCGTCGAGCATCACCCGATAGAGCGCGACGTGCTTGGCCTCGCGGAAATAGTCGAGCTCTTCGCGCACCCGCGCGCCGATTTCCTTGCCGATCTCGGTGGTGTCGATCGCGGTGTCGAGGCGGCGGCGGATGGCAAGGAGCCATTCCAACTGCCGCAGATCGGCTTCGACCGCGGACTGCATGTCGGGATATTGCAGCTTGCAGGCCAAATCCTGCCCGTCGAGCGAGCGGGCGCGGTGCACCTGGCCGAGCGACGCGGCGGCCGCGGGATGATGCTCGAATTTTTGAAATTTTCGCTCCCAGTCCGGACCCAGTTCGGCGCTCATGCGGCGCTTGACGAAGGCCCAACCCATCGGCGGCGCTTCGCTTTGCAGCTTCTGCAGTTCGGCGGCGTATTCGGGCGGCAGCAGGTCCGGGATGGTCGCGAGCAGCTGCGCGACCTTCATCAGCGGCCCCTTGAGCCGGCCGAGCGCCGACGACAGCGCCAGCGCCTCGCCGGCGCGATCCGGCGCACCGCCGAGGAGCCGCCGCCCGGCATAGCGCGC
>JASHSE010000649.1 GCA_030036975.1 Xanthobacteraceae bacterium
GCCTCGGCGACGGCGTTGGCGACGGTGGCGGCGAGCTCCGGATCTTCGGACAGAAAATCGATGACGATGACGCGCGATTTCTCCACCGGATAGACGGTGAGCCGGTCGTAATAGGCTTCGAGAACCCGCTCCTGCGGCGTCATGCGCAGCGGATTCTTGAGCAGGCCGAGCGCGCCGAGCACCACCTTGATCGGCGAAATGCCGTTGAGCGCCGGATCGAATTCCGGCCGCGTGCCGAGCTTGAGCTTGGTGATCACGTCCTGGGCGAGGTCGCGCGACAGCACGAGCTGGGCCTGGCTCGTCACCGCCACTTCGTCGACTGCGTTGCGGTCGATCACGTCCTTGTCGGCGTCGGGACGCAGAAAGACGTTGTCGCGGCCCTCGACCAGGATGCGCGCTTCCGACTGATATTTGGCCGGGATCACCTGCACCACGCCGAGCGTGATCAGCGCGATCAACAGCGTCGGCCGCAGGATCTTCCACTTCTTGCGCCACAGCGCCGCGCCCAGCGCGGGCAGATCGAATTCCGCGTCGCTGAATAAACTCGAAGTCCGCGGCGATGGCGGCGCCACGCTCATTGCCCTTACTCCCAAACACCGACAGGAACAGGCGCGACCATCACAATCCATTAAGGTTGCCATCCGGTTAAAGCTGCGGGCGCGCCGCTGGCGCGGCAACGGCCTGCGTGAGGATTTCTTAACCGCTGTCGGTCTCAATCGGGTTTAACGTTTTGCTCGCAATTGACGGATCGCGCGCATGGCCGACCTCTCGGCCGAAGTTTTGGATGATCGGCCGCCGCCACAGGCTGCGGATTTCGTGGCGGAGAGCGGCGCAGGCATCGCGCTGCGTGCGGCAAGAGCTGCGATCGAGCCGGACGCGTCGCCATCCCAAAGTCTCAAGATTCTCCACGTCTTCCGCGCCCCGGTCGGCGGCCTGTTCCGGCACGTGCTCGACGTCGCGCGTGGCCAGGTCGCGCGCGGCCACCGCGTCGGCCTCGTCGTCGACAGCACCACCGGCGGTACGCGCGCCGAAGCGGCGCTGGCAGAGCTTGCGCCGCACCTTGCCTTCGGCATCGAGCGCATCGCGATCCCGCGGCAGCCGAGTCTGCGCGACATGGCCGCGGTCCGCCAGGTCGCGCGGCGGATTGCGGCCATCGCTCCCGACGTGCTGCACGGCCACGGCGCCAAAGGCGCGGCCCTGGTGCGTCTTGCGCCGCGCCGCGACGACGCCATCCGCGTTTGCACCCCGCATGGCGGCACCCTGGTCTACGCGCCCGGCACCCATGCCGGAGGCTTTTACCGCGTGCTCGA
This sequence comes from Xanthobacteraceae bacterium, assembly GCA_030036975.1. Lineage (GTDB taxonomy): Bacteria > Pseudomonadota > Alphaproteobacteria > Rhizobiales > Xanthobacteraceae > BOG-931. The sequence continues at coordinate 1,311 of JASHSE010000649.1, forward strand.
GCGGCTCATGAGCGCCCGCACCGATCTCTTTCTGTTCGAAAGCAATTTCGCCGCCGCCGAGTTCTCGCGCACGATCGTTCAGCCCCGTAGCCCAGTGCGTGTCATTTGCAACGGCGTCGGCGCAGCCGAGTTTGCGCCGCTTGCGCTTGCGCCTGACGCAAGCGACGTCGTCTTTGTCGGCGAACTGCGCCTGTTGAAGGGGCTGGACGTTTTGCTCGAGGCGCTCGCGATCCTCAAGCGCGCCGGCCGGATGGTCCACGCCACCATTGCCGGCGAGGGCCCGGACGCACTTCAGTTCAAAGACTTGAGCAAGCGCCTTGAGGTGGCGGACCAGACGCGTTTCGTCGGCCACGTGCCGGCCCGCGCGGCGTTTGCGATGGGCCGGATGCTGGTCATGCCATCGCGGGCGGAATCGCTGCCCTATGTCATTCTCGAAGCCGCCGCCGCTTGCATGCCGATCATCGCCACGCAGGTCGGCGGCATTCCGGAAATTTTTGGTCCGCAAAGTTCTCGGCTCGTCCCGCCGGACGACGCCGCGGCGCTGGCCAAAGCCCTTGGCGCCGCTTTAACCGATCCGGCGCAGCTCGTGCGCGCCGCCGAAACCCTTCAAGCGCGGGTCCGCGCCCACTTCACCATCGACGCCATGGTGGACGGCGGCCTTGCCGCCTACCGCGACGCCCTGACGATGCAGCAGGCCCGACAATGCGCCTAACCAATTTTTGAACTTTGTTCACTATGTTGCGGCGATGATACGGGGTTCGGCGCGTCCACGTGCTGCACCCGAGTTGCGTAGAAAACCATGTCGAGTCCCGAGCGCAGCATGATGTTCGACTCGGCCGCTGCTACGGCGGCAGCGGCAGCGCCGCGCGTACAAAAAACTCCGCAGCTTTCCGCAACAGCGCTCAACGTCGCAAAGCAGCCGTTGCGGCGCGGCTACTCGCCGATCGTGGTTGCCGGCACGGTGCGGCTCGTCGAGATCGCGCTCGTCGCACTGGTCGGCTTTGCCGTCTATCTCGCTTACGTGGTGCCGTCCGAAGGCTTTGCCTGGCGCTATGTCGGTGCGGTCGCCGGCATCGCGCTCATGGCGATGTTCGCCTTTCAGGCCGCCGACATTTACCAGATCCAGGCGTTTCGCGGCCACGAGAAGCAATACATGCGGCTCGCCTCGGCGTGGTCGGTGGTCTTTCTCATCGCCATCAGCATGTCGTTCTTCGCCAAGGCCGGCGATCAGTTCTCGCGCGCTTGGCTCGGCGGCTTCTATGTGCTCGGCCTTTGCACCTTGATCGGCTTCCGCCGCGCGCTGTTTCTGCTGGTACGGCGCTGGACCCGGGAAGGCCGGCTCGACCGCCGCACCGTCGTGGTCGGCGCCGACAAGAACGGCGAGTCGCTGATTTCCTCGCTCGCCGCGCAGCGCGATTCCGACGTCTGCGTCATCGGCGTGTTCGACGACCGCGGCGAGGCCCGCAGCCCGTTAAACCGCGAGGGCGCGCAAAAGCTCGGCACCGTCGACGATCTGGTCGAATTCGCCCGCCACACCCGGGTCGATCTCGTGATCTTTTCGCTGCCGATCTCGGCCGAGGCGCGCATCCTGCAGATGCTCAAGAAGCTGTGGGTGCTGCCGGTCGATATCCGGCTGTCGGCGCACACCAACAAGCTGCGCTTCCGCCCGCGCTCCTATTCGTACATCGGCAACGTCCCGGTGATCGATATTTTCGACAAACCGATCGCCGATTGGGACGTGGTGATGAAATGGCTGTTCGACAAAGTCGTCGGCGCGCTGGCGCTCCTGTGCGTCGCGCCCTTCATGGCGCTGGTGGCGCTCGCCATAAAGCTCGACAGCAAGGGGCCGGTGCTGTTCAAGCAACGCCGCTACGGTTTCAACAACGAGCTGATCGAGGTCTACAAGTTCCGCTCGATGTACGTCGAGGCGACCGACGCCACCGCGCATCGCCTGGTCAGCAAGAACGATCCGCGGGTGACCCGGGTCGGCCGCTTCATCCGCAAGACCAGCCTCGACGAGCTGCCGCAGCTGTTCAACGTGGTGTTCGCCGGCAATCTGTCGCTGGTCGGCCCGCGGCCGCATGCGGTGCACGCCAAGGCCGAGAACCGCATCTATGACGAGGCGGTCGATGGCTATTTCGCCCGCCATCGCGTCAAGCCGGGCATCACTGGGTGGGCGCAGATCAACGGCTGGCGCGGCGAGACTGACAGCCAGGAAAAAATCCAGCGCCGCGTCGAGCACGACCTCTATTACATCGAAAACTGGTCGATCCTGTTCGACGTCTACATTCTGGCGCGCACACCGTTCGCGCTCTTGAATTTGGAGAGCGCGTATTGAGCACGCTCGACGGTGGTAAAGTCCGCTCATTCCCGCGAAAGCGGGAATCCATGGAATGGAAAGAGCTGGGTCCCCGCTGGCGCGGGGACGCGCGAAAGATAAACCGGCCGGTCGGATTTGATAGCACTGACGACCGCGTGGCAGGCTCGGCGCTGGCGCAGCGGCTCCTCAACGTCACACTGTTCATCACGCTGGCGCTGAGCTCGATCGCCTTCATCGAGCCGTCGCCGCACGACGGCATGATGCTCGCGCTGCTGCTGGCATGCGTTGCCGCGCGCGTGCCGTTCGACCGCAAGCTCGTGCCGCTCTTGATCGTGCTGATCGTCTGGCTGATCGGCGGCCTGTTATGTTTGACCCGGGTCCCCGATCAACGCGTCACGATACAATACGACGGCACCTCGATCTATCTCGGCATCGCCGCTATCCTGTTTGCCTGCCTGTTCTGTACTGGCGATGCGACGCGGCTGACAATTCTGCGCCGCGGTTATTTGCTGGCAGCGCTGATCGCGGCGGCTGCCGGTTACGCCGGGTTCTTTCACCTCGTTCCGCACTACGACATTTTCCTCGACAACGACAGGGTCAGCGCCACCTTCAAGGACCCCAACGTGTTTGGGCCGTTCCTGATTTTCCCGCTGCTCGTTCTGATCATCGGCTTCATGACGCGCGGCGTCCGCCTCGGCGGCCTGCTCATCGCCGCTGCGCTGTTGGGCGGCCTGTTCTTGAGCTTTTCACGCGGCGCCTGGATGCACTTTGCCGTCTCCGCGATCGTCGCCGCCGCGCTGCTCTTCGCCGTCACGCCCGAGCCGCGCATGCGCACCCGCATCGTGCTGTTCGGCATCGGCGCCGCCTTGGCCGTGGCGCTCGTCGTCGCCGCGCTGACCTCGATCGATTCAGTGCGCGATCTCTTTGTCGAGCGCGCCAAGGCGATCCAACCCTACGACGTCGGTCCGGGCGGCCGGTTCTGGGAACAGCGCTTGGCGCTCGGCCAAATCCTCGACCACCCGAACGGGCTCGGTCCATTCGAGTTCAGCCGCATTTTCGGCACCCAGCAGCACGACGTCTACATGCAGGGCTTTTTGGTCTACGGCTGGCTCGGCGGCGCCGCCTATCTGACGCTGGTCTTGGTCACGCTGGCGATCGGCCTTCGCGCCGCGATCATTGCAACGCCGTGGCAGGCTTGTCTGATCGCCGCCTATGCGGCCTTCGTCGGCGAAGTTTTCGAAGGCTTCATCGTCGACACCGACCACTGGCGCCACTTTTTTCTGCTGCTCGGCCTGATCTGGGGTCTCACCGCCGCCACCATTAACGCCTGCCGCCGGCGCACTGCTGCCCGCGATGACCTCGCGTTCGCGGACGCCGCAGCCGTTTCGTATGCCGCTTAGCCGCGACACGCGTCGGCGCACCGCATGTTGCGCGCGCACCACCGGATTACTATAGTCCGGCGCACATCGGAGCGTAGCGCAGCCCGGTTAGCGCACCAGTCTGGGGGACTGGGGGTCGCGAGTTCAAATCTCGCCGCTCCGACCAGAAAGCCGTCAAACCAGGCTCGAAACCGGCCAGCACCCCTGCGGCCGAAAGGAACAGAACGCCAGCGCGAACGACCGGCGAACGATCCATTCCCTCGCCTCACGGTCCCAAACCGAGGCCAGCCTCATCTCGGCGCGATCAAGCAGTGACCGGCTCGGCGGGTTCATTTGAATAGGCCGCGGCCATTTCCGGCGAAAGCGCGTAACTGAAAGTTCTATTGCATCGGAAACAAACAAAGGTCGTTTTCAGCATTTGCGGTGCTTTCGGGTGCGGCACCGAAGTGACATAGGTCATGTCATGGCGGCACTTTGGACAAGCCGCCGTAGCTTGCAGATCGGTGGGCATCGCCAAAGGGCTTCCCGAGAGCGCCGCATCGATTCGCCTATTAGGACGCCTCGAAAATTAAATTAGTACGAACAACCCGCCCGGTTTGCAGCCGCTCGCGGCAAACACCATGACAACGGCCACGATAGACGGCAAACACATAACGGACTGCGGCACTTTGCGCGGCGATCCGCGCGGCTGTCAGCGCCGCGACACACCCGCGCGCCGTTGTTCGACCGACGCCACGAAACGCGACGACTATGTGTCATTCTGACACGAGTTCCGCCGCTGCAATTTCCGAATAGCGATGCCTGCGCCTGCCTCAAGGAACGGACAAGCCGCCGAACGCTCTTGAGGAAAACCGTGCTGCATTCCGTTTGCCAACATCGGCACCGGCTGGTCGACTTGGAT
>JASHSE010000650.1 GCA_030036975.1 Xanthobacteraceae bacterium
CAGGTAGACGCGGACAATATCCGCCTTCTTGTTGCACACGTAATCGATAAATCCTGGATCCTGATGGCTGAACCCGTTGTGGTCCTGGCGACAGACGTGCGAGGTGAGGAGATAGTTGAGGGAGGAAATGGGCCGGCGCCAGGGAATCTCGTTGCAGACTTTCAGCCACTTGGCGTGTTGGTTGAACATCGAGTCGACGATATGAATGAACGCCTCGTAGCAGTTGAACAGACCGTGCCGGCCGGTCAGCAGATACCCTTCGAGCCAGCCCTGACACGTGTGCTCGGATAGAATCTCCATGACGCGTCCATCGGGCGCCAAATGATCGTCATAGGATAGCTTTTCGGCATACCAGGCACGGTCGGTGGCCTCGAAGACATGGGATAGCCGGTTGGAGGCGGTTTCGTCGGGGCCAAAGATTCGAAAATTCCGCGCTGATGCGCTCATGCGCAACGTATCGCGAAGGAATTCGGCCATCACGGCGGTCGACTCCGCGTCACGCTCTCCGGGTCGATTGACCTCGACCGCATAGTTGGCAATATCGGGCAAGTCGAGCTCGCGCCGCAAAAGGCCGCCGTTGGCATGGGCATTGGCGCTCATTCGGCGCTCACCCCTTGGGGCGAGCGTCGCAATATCAGCGTTCAGGGTTCCGTTGGCATCGAACAGTTCTTCCGGACGATAGCTCTTCATCCAGCTTTCGAGCAGCCTGACGTGTTGGGGCTTACTCGCCATCTCGGCGAATGGCACTTGATGTGATCGCCAGAAGCCCTCCGTCTTTAGACCGTCGACCTCTTTTGGGCCCGTCCAGCCCTTCGGTGTCTTGAGAATGATCATCGGCCAGCGCGGCCGATTTGTGCCGTGGCCTTGCCGCGCCTCCTGTCGAATGGCACGAATGTCATCGAGCACTGCATCGAGCGTGGAAGCCATGAGCTGATGCATCGTCTCGGGCTCGTCTCCCTCGACGAGGTAGGGTTCGTAGCCGTAGCCGACAAAGAGATCATGCAGTTCATCAGCGCCGATGCGCGCCAGAATCGTCGGATTGGCGATTTTGTAGCCGTTGAGGTGCAGAATCGGCAGCACTGCGCCGTCGATGGCCGGGTTGAGGAATTTGTTGGAATGCCACGACGTCGCCATCGGACCGGTCTCCGCTTCGCCGTCCCCGACAACGCACGCCGCGATGAGATCCGGATTGTCGAAGACCGCGCCGTACGCATGTGACAGAGCGTAACCAAGCTCACCGCCCTCGTGGATCGAGCCGGGAGTTTCCGGAGCCGCGTGGCTTGGTATGCCGCCGGGAAAGCTGAACTGCCTGAACAGGCGCTGCATGCCGGCCGCATTTTGCGGGATGTGGGGATAAACCTCCGAATATGTTCCTTCGAGCCACGTATTGGCGACCAGGCCAGGTCCGCCGTGGCCTGGGCCAGCAATGAATATGACGTCGAGATCGCGCGCCTTGATGACGCGGTTCAAATGGACGTAAACGAAATTCAGACCGGGCGTCGTACCCCAATGGCCGAGCAAGCGTGGCTTGATGTGCTGCAGTTCAAGCGGCTCCTTCAAGAGCGGGTTGGCGAGAAGATAGATTTGTCCGACCGAGAGATAATTCGCGGCACGCCACCAGGCGTCTATGAGTCCCAACTCGCGATCCGCGAGTGGCTTCTGATGCGCTCTGAGGTCGACGGATCTAAGCATTGGCTACTCTAGAAAGCGGTCCGGTTTGTCGGCCCCTCGCCCCCACCTCGGCTGCGGCACAAGCGTCGTTCGGCGGCGTCTTCGCCGAAATGTCGCGCGCCTCCCATCGGTTTGCGCAAAGAGACGCCGCTAGGCGCGGTGAGAGTCGCCCTTGTCGCAGATCCAACGCGCGATCTGCGGCCAGGTTTCTCGCAGATTGCGCGCGCCCATGAACAGGCCGATATGTCCGCCCGGTACGAGCTTCTTTTCGATATTGGCTTCTGCAGTGCCGATATATTTCTCGGCATTGAAGACTTGCTCCCTGGTCGTGATGTCGTCGGCTTCCCCTGCCAGGAGAAAACTCGGGCACGCAATGGCCTTCAAGTTCAGAAGCCGACCCAGTGCAACGAACGATCCCTTCGCGAGCCGGTTCTCCTTGAACAGCGCGGTGATCGCCTGAAGATACCAACGGCCCGGCAGATCGATCGGATTTTCGTACCAGCTCTCGAAGGCTTCTTCTTTCTCCACGAATTTCGGATCGTCGATGTGCTCGTACAAATCGATGTGACTTTGCACGTAATGCTCTTCGGGGTGCATATTCTTCCAACCCTGGAGCATGAATTCGCCGCGCATCAAGCCGCCGCCAAGCGCAACGAGCTCCTCGTAAAAGCTGATCGGATAAGCGTGGGCCATGCGCTTGACGGGACCGTTGCCGGCATCGGTGTCTATCGGAGCGCCGGCAAGCACAAGCATTGCGACCTTGGACGGGAAACGCGCGGCAAGCATGGCAGCCATCCAGCCGCCCTGGCATAGTCCGACCAGATTTACTCTGCCGCCGACGTCGTCGACACACACGATGAGTTCGGCAAGATACTGATCGATCTCCAGGTCCTTCATATCATCGGTCGCCGACTTCCAATCCGTCAGAAAGACACGCCGGATGCCGTGGTCGCGCAGCGTCTCCATCAGGCTTTGTCCGTGACGGTAGTCGGCAATCATCGCCGAATGGCCGGCATAGGGAGCAATAACGATCGTCGGAATTCCGGAGGCTTGCGCCGATGAATAACTCCGAAATTTCATCGTTCGCAGGTCCAGCTGGACCTCGTTCTGCGTTGCGAGTTGCGGACGCAACTCGCCGTGGATTTTCGCCTCCTCTGCGAGGAATTTTAGATTCGTGGCGTAGAGATCGAGGCCCCGTTCGGCCAGCCGCGCCGCGGCGACCATCGGCCAAAACAAAGGCACGCCGACGCCCGCCAGTTCGCTGGTTTGCGGATGCGACGATGGAGGTGACGACGGATCGATCATGGGTTTTCCGTCTCAAATGCCCCAAATCAGGAACAGGCCGATATCGCCCGGGACGCCTCCGGGAAAATCGAGCACCTGGGCGGCAATATGGAACCCGCGGGACTTCAGATCGCGCTCCCAGCGCAGATAAATCTCCGCTGCCTCGCCGCGCAGCGTCGCCGGCCAGCCCGGCTCGGGGACGTTGATCGCTCGGCCGCCGTCACTGCATAAATGGCTCGGGAAACGCAGCAACATGAACTCCTTTTCGCCATTTTCGGCCGCGTGCCGCGCCCGGTGCAAAATGTTGCGCCAAGCTTCGTCGGAGATATGCTCATCGATCAGTTGTGCAACACGCTGCTGGTGTTGTTGCGCCGCAGCGCGGCGCGCTTCCTCACGCCTGCAATCCTGCTGGTGCTCGAAATCTTCCACAAGCCTGCGAAAGTCGGCCGCCTGCAAGCCTGGTTTCCTTTGTGCGGGTGGTCCAGCCGAGGCTTCGGGTGGTTCTGGCGAGCGGCGAAGACCAAAGCGCTCGTCGAGCCCGGCGATCGCGCTCGCCAACAATCCGACTTTGTGCGGAGGGATCGGCGCCGGCTGTTGCGCCATTGCCCGCAACAGGTCGGCACGGCTGACGATTCCGACGACTCGGCCGTCCCGGATCACCGGCACCCGCTTGATGCGATAGGTTTGCAGAAGGCGCGCGATCTCCCCGGCATCGGTATCTTCACCGATCGTGACGACCGGTCCAGCCATGATATCGCGCGCAAGACGTTCGTTGTGTCCTAGGCTTGCCAGAAAATCCGCATTGAGCGCTTCGCCCTCGGCTAGAATGTCGAGCCACCAATCG
>JASHSE010000651.1 GCA_030036975.1 Xanthobacteraceae bacterium
CCGAAGACACGGCTGTCGTCGCCGCGCTTGTCGTCGCCGCCGGAAAGACGCAGCACGAGCAATGCATCCGCGCCGCCGCCGCACTGCGCGCCGCCGGCTGGTCGGTCGAGATCGATTCATCGGAGCATGACGATGACAGCGCGCTGAACTACGCGCGCAAACGCAAATTCTCCTGCGTCGTATCCGTGAGCGAGAGCGATCTAAGAAAGGGCCAGATCCGCATTCGCCGCTTGGCCGATCGCGACGAGCGCCTCGTGGCATTGTCGTCACTCGCGGATGAAACGAAGAACGGCGCTCGCGAATCGTCGGGCAAGAAGAGATGACCGCGCGCGCGCAAAAACTCGTGCTCGCCCTGCCCAGCAAGGGGCGATTGCAACAGCAGTCGATCGCTTTTCTCAACGGCTGTGGCTTCGACGTGCGGCGCGTCGGCAATGGCCGCGAGTATGTTTCCGCGTTGGTCGGCCTCGATGACGTCGAGGTGATCTATCTGCGCCCCGAAGAGATTCCGGCCCGCGTCGAGCAGGGCGACGCGCACGCCGGCATCACCGGAGAGGACCTCTATCGCGAATACGGCGAAGGCGAGCCGGCGTCGGCGCTGGTCATGCCGAAGCTCGGCTTCGGCGGCGCGCGGCTCGTCGTCGCGATCCCGCAATCGTGGGTCGACGTGTCGACCATGGCCGACCTCGACGAGGCCGCCATGCTGTTCCACCAGCGGCACGGCCGCAGCCTGCGGGTCGCGACCAAATTTTCCCGGCTGACGCGTGCCTTCCTCGCCGAAAGCGGCATTGTCGAGTATTCGCTGGTCGGTTCGTCGGGCGCCACCGAGGGAGCGCCAGCCGCCGGCGTCGCCGACTTCGTCGTCGACCTCACCTCGACCGGCACGACGCTCGCCGAAAACCATTTGAAGGAAATCGCCGGCGGCACCGTGCTGCAAACCGAAGCCTGCCTGATCGCATCGCTGCACCCCGCACTGTGGAGCGAGCGGGCGCTGGGCGCCTTGGAGCAGTTCGTGGCGCAGATCGAGGCGCGCATCCGCGCTACCTCGCAATTGGTGCTGCGCTTTTCCATCCCCGCAAAGTCGGCCGCCAAGAACAAGCAGCGGCTGGCGGAAAAATACGGTTGCGTGGTCAGCTCCTGGGGCGAAGCGCCGGGCGCGCCCGATCAAGGCCGCGCCTTCATGGTCGCCTATTGCCAGCGCGCCAAGCTTTACAGCGTCGTCAAATTCCTCAAATCGTGCGACGCCGCCAGCGTCCTGGTCGACCGCGGCGAATTCATCTTCGAAGGCGCCTCGCCGGCATTCGAAACGTTCAGAAAAATACTCAAACACCCGCGCAGCACGGAACCCAGGGTCGCGTCGGACCCATTAGGGCGAGGCGCGAACAGCGCAGCGCGCCCGTTGTGATCGACGGGCGGCAACGCTCCAGAAAATGCGACAGCAGGACGTTCAGCAATGGCGGATCAGTCCGACACCCAGAACCGGCCGAAAGCACGTTTGCCGCGCGGTTTCTCCGATTCGACCGGCAAAACGCTCGCGATCCACGACGCGCTCATTGCCAAGCTGTCGCAGGTCTACGGCGCGTACGGCTTCGAGCGGCTGACGACACCCTGTGTCGAATTCGCCGACGCGCTTGGCAAATTTTTGCCCGATCAGGATCGGCCCAATGAAGGCGTGTTTTCGTTTCAGGACGACGACGGCCAATGGCTCTGCCTGCGCTACGACCTCACCGCGCCGCTCGCCCGTTACGTGGCGGAGAACTACGACTCGCTCGCCTTTCCGTATCGCCGCTTTCAGAGCGGATCAGTGTTCCGCGATGAAAAGCCCGGGCCGGGCCGATTCCGCGAATTCATTCAGTTCGATGCCGATACGGTGGGCACGGCGGCGATGGCGGCGGACGCGGAACTCTGCATGCTGGTTGCCGACAGTCTCGAAGCGCTTGGGCTTAAGCGCGGCGAGTACGCCATCAAGGTCAATAACCGCAAAGTCCTCAATGGCGTCCTCGAACTGATCGGCGTGCCGGAAGGAACGGCGGGCGAAGTCCAGCGCCTTGCCGTGCTGCGCGCCATGGACAAGCTCGACCGGCTCGGCGCGCGTGGCGTCACGCAGCTTCTGGGCAGCGGACGCAAGGACGAATCCGGCGACTTCACCAAGGGCGCCGGACTGGCAGCCAACGACATCGACCGCGTCCTCGGCTTTCTCGATGCCGGCGGCGGCGATCGCGTCGCGGTCTGCAACAACCTCTCGGCACTGGTCAAAGGCAGCACGGTCGGCGAAGCGGGCGTCGCCGAGCTGCGCGAGATCGACGCCGTGCTCACGGCAGCCGGGTTTGACCTCGATCGCGTGCGCATCGATCCGGCGGTCGTCCGCGGCCTCGCCTATTATACCGGGCCGGTGTTCGAGGCCGAGCTGACGTTTGAGATCAAGGGCGACGACGGCCGGCCGGTGCGCTTCGGCTCGGTCGGCGGCGGCGGCCGCTACGACGATCTGGTCGAGCGCTTTCTCGGCAAGAAGGTGCCGGCGACCGGCGTGTCGATCGGTGTCTCGCGTTTGGCGGCGGCACTGCAAATGCGCGGACTATGGTCCGGCCGCAGCCATGTTGGGCCGGTCGTCGTACTGGTGCTCGATCGCGATCAGCTGCCGCGTTATCAGGCCATGGTGGCCGAGTTACGCGCCGCGGGAGTCCGTGCCGAACTTTACCTCGGCCAAAGCGGCATGCGCGCCCAGCTCAAATATGCCGACAAGCGCGCGGCGCCGATCGTCGTCATCGAAGGCGGCGATGAACGCGCCAAGGGCGAAGTAACCCTCAAGGACATGGCGCTTGGCGCCGAGCTGTCGAGCGAGATCAAGAGCCGGAGCGAATGGGCCAAGGGCGCGGTCGCCCAGGTTTCGGTGCGCCGTGAAGATTTGGCGCGTCGCGTCCGCGAAATATTGGCACGTCAGCACGCGTGACTAGCCGATCCGGCGCACCCGCCATGGAACGCGCCCCGGCAGTCACGCGTTGATGTTTGCGTACGGGCGGAGGCTCTTTGGAGCTTGCCGTGCGCAGTGTCCGTGCGTGTTTGTTGCCGGTGCAATTGCCGGCCTCGCGTCCTTTCCCCGCCAATAACGCCGGTGCAGCAGGCGGTCGCCGTAGATGCCGCGGCGGTGGTACTCGGCGCCATGTGCTGCTTCCGGCAGGAGGTGTGTGATGCGTTGTGTCATCGTGAATGGAGCGAAACTCAAGGCGCAAACGTGCTGTGCCCGTTGCGGCCGGGTAATCAGCGACAGCTATATCCGGGAAATCGGCAGCCGGCGTATCTACTGCGATTTTCATTGCTACAGCGTAGCGCTGGAAATCTCGGTTCTGACGCGCGGCTATCCGCTGCCCGCGCTCGGCGCGTGGACGGGCAGGTCATGACGCTGCGCTGCGATCACTGCCGGCGGCCGCTCGGGCTTATCGCGCGCCGCTATTGGCACATGCGGTTCTGCTCGGCCGCCTGCATACGGTCCTATCAGCAACGGCTGCACGACGGCACCAAAGAAAAAATAGCAAAGCTTCGCGGCATCGATGGCGATAGGCGCGGAGCGCCGCGCTTTACCGGTCGCCTGTTCGGATCGCGCCCGCGGCCGCAGACGGACCGCCGCTTGGCCGGGTAGCCTTTTTCGTCACGACTTGATCGGCTGTGGGGAGCGAAACTGCCGTTCGGGCGTTGTCCGACACGCCCGGCGGTCCCCATATCATGACGCCATGACCTCACCCCGCCACCAGGAGAGCGGCGCGGCCGCGCCGGCGCACGGTGCCGCTTGGCGGCGGCGCAGCTTGCTGCTTGTGCCGTTTCTGCTCGGCATTCCGGCCGCGGCGCATGCCGCGCAAACGGCGCCGCCGGAAAGCTCGCTGGCGGTGTTCGTCGCCGAAGTCGGCGTTCTGCTCGTGGTCGGCCGCATCATGGGCGAGGCCGCGCAGCGCATCGGCCAACCGCCGGTGATGGGCCAGCTGATCGGGGGATTGCTGCTCGGACCATCGGTGCTCGGCGCGTTGTGGCCGCACGCCGAGCACGCGCTGTT
>JASHSE010000652.1 GCA_030036975.1 Xanthobacteraceae bacterium
ATCTGGGGTACGACGATGCAGGCGGCGATCAATACGGTCGCCCAGCGCGCCGAGCGCATGGTCAGCACGCTTCCCATAAGCGGCAGCATCGCGGCGTTGCCGAGATGAAACAAAAGCAGGCAGCCGGCGAAAATCAAAAGCGGCCGGTTTTGCATGAGCTCGCCCGGCCGGATCGGCGGCTTGTGGCGCTCGCGCGGCGGTGCGCCATGGGCGCGTTCCGGATTGATTTCGCCGGCCGCGATGTAACGGAGCGCCCACAGCGCAGGAACAAGCAACAATACGGTGACGATGAACACCGCGCGCGCCGATAACAAATAACCGCAGGCGCCCATGGCGGCCGCCGCTAAGCCGTTGCCGATCGAGGCAAAGCGCGCATTGCGGCCGAGGCGTTGGCCAATGGCGGCATGGCCCACCAGACCGAGGCTGATGGCGGCGATCGCCGGGCCGAGCACGCAGCTGGCGAGTGCGTGCAGCACCGAAGCCGAAAGCACGACGGCAAAGACCGGCAGCGCCGCGTAGGCCAAGGCGCTGATGCAAATCGCCGCCACCGCAATGGCGGCAACTTGGCGCTCGGATCGGGCAGCATCGACCAGCGCGCCGCCCGGCATCTGCCCGATCAGCGATACGAATCCAGCGGCGGACAGCACCAGACCGATATCGACCTGAGTCCAACGCGCCGCCGTCAGGTAGACCGAAACAAATGGACCGAATCCGGTCTGCACGTCGGCGACAAAAAACACGAACCAATCGAGCCCGCGCAGACTGTGTCTGGAGGGCGGCGGCGCTTGGCGATGCTGGCGCGCCGGGACAGGCGTCTCGGCCATGTCTTTCGGGACGGCAGAGACGTTCGGCCGATAGCTGGCACGCCGTGAGGGTTGCGCAGGCAGGGTCCACTCCAGCGAAAGAGCTAATCGGCAAACGGCAGCGATTCGAGCTTGCCGAGCGCGCCAAGGACGACGACCGGCTTACCTTCCTGGTATTCGGGCGCCGCCTTGACCTGATCGCGGGTCAGTTCGAGCGTGATCCGCGCGCCGGCCTTGCCGGGCGGCGGAAAATGCAGCGCGTTCCAATCGACCGCGATCTTGCGGCTGCCGACGCCGAGAAAGCCACCGAAGTCGATAATTGCGGCGCGGACTTGGCCACTGCGGTCGACCAGGACGTCGACAATCCGGCCCATATTCTCGTTGGCGGCGCTGAGCACTTCGCGGCCGAGGACGCCTTCGACTTCGTGCTTGTCGAGGACCGTTATTTCCGGAGTCGCCGGTGCTGGTTTGGCGTTGCTGCCTGGATTCGTCGCATCGTCGCCGAAGGCGACGGAACTGGCAGCCAAAACGGCGCAGAGCAGACCGGCAATCGCCGCGGCTCGCCGCGGCGTGGGCCTCGGTCGCTGGTCCCCGTGCATAACGTCCTCCAATAGTGCAAAGTTCCGCCGCATTAAGAAGCCACCGGTGCGCACGTGAGTTCCAAGCCGCGGGCGGCAGCGCGCGGCTTATTGGTCCATCAAGCGGAAAAGACGACGGAAACCCGGATATCGCCGTCAATCCGCGGCGTATCGAGCGAAATGGTATCCCGATGCCGACGGATTCGAAGATCGACATTGGACGTGCCGAGCTGCAGATTGCGCAGGAACACCTCGTCGAGAAACGGCGGCAGTTGCGGATTGCACAGGCGAATTTCGCCGGTGAACGGGTCGAACTGCAGGCCGAGCGAGGCTTCGAGCAAGCTGAACGGCGTGGCACTGGCCCAGGCCTGCGGCGAGCAGGCCACTGGATAGAGGGTCGGCCCGTGGCCGCGCTGGCGGCGGAAGCCGCAGAATAATTCCGGCAATCGCCGCAGATCCATGTAGGTGCCGGCCGTGAACAGGCCTTCGCACAGGGTGGCGATAGCGGTCTTTTGACCATAGCGCGCCAAGCCGAGCGCGATCAGCGCGTTGTCGTGCGGCCGGATCGAGCCGTTGTGGTAGGACATCGGGTTATAACGCGCCTCGCCCATGGCGACGGTGCGGATGCCCCAGCCGGAGAAGAAGTGCGGCTCCAGTAGCCCGGCAGCGACTCGCGCCGCCCGGTCGGGCGCGGCGATGCCGCTGAACAGCACTTGGCCCGCATTCGACGTGCGCACCCGGCAAGGCTCTTTGTCGCCGTCGAGCGCCAGCGCATAGGTTTCGACCGCGGGGCACCAGAACGCCGCTTCGAAGCGCTCGGCGAGGCGCCGCGCCTGCGCGGCGAGGCGGTCCGCGGTGTCGTTCCGTCCGAGGCGGCGCGCGCAGATCGCCGCCATGCGCTTTGCGGCATAGACGTAGCCCTGTACTTCCGCCAGTGCGATCTCGCCTTCGGCCAGGCGTCCGTCGGCATGGAAGACCGCGTCGTGCGAATCCTTCCAGCCTTGGTTGGCGAGGCCCTGCTCGTTCGCCCGCTGGTACTCGACGAAGCCGTCGCCGTCGGGATCGCCCGGCCCGTCGATCCAGTTCAGCGCCGCCTCGATGTTCGGCCAAAGCTCCGCCACTGTGTCGCAATCGCCAGTGCGTTCGACGTAAAGCCCGGCAAGCAAGACGAACAGGGGAGTCGAATCGACGCTGCCGTAATAGAGGCCGAACGGCACCTCACGCAGCGCTGCCATCTCGCCACCCCGCATTTCGTGGAGAATTTTTCCCGGCTCGGCGTCGGCCAGCGGATCGGTGGTTTTGGCCTGATAGGCAGCGAGCCGGCGCAGCACGCCGCGGGCAACGTCCGGATTCCACCACAGCATCTGCAGCGCGGTGATCAGGCCGTCGCGGCCGAACGTGGTCGAAAACCACGGAATGCCGGCGTAGGGGTAGGGTCCTTGTGGCGTGTCCGTAGTCAGGATCGCCAAGTCGGCGGCCGAGCGGCACAGCATTTCATTGAAGCGGTCGTTCGACGTTTCGACCGAGGTGCGGTTGCGCGCCGCGCGGCGCAGCTCGCGCCGCGCCGCGATGAGCCCGCGCAGAAATGGCAGCGGCCGCGATTGTGCCACGTCACAACTCACCGCCGCGAAGATCGGCTGCGTCTCGCCGGGATCGAGGCGAAGGTCGTAGACGGCGCTGTCCATCGCCAGGCGATGCGGCGGTGGATCGAAAGTCAGCATGGTGCGCCGCAGCTTGGCGTCGAGTCCGCGATAGCTGAGCACCGCCTGGTCGCCGCCACGCAGTTTTGCGGTGGCGCTGCCGCGGCGTTCGCGTTGCGCACCGCGGACCTCGAACAGATCGGCAAAATCATTGCCGAACAGGATCGCCACCTGCAGTTCGACCAGCCGATCGCCGTAATTGCGCACGCGCAACCGCTGATAGGCGGTACCGCGCCACAGGAACACCGTGCGCAGGACGTGCACGCTGTCCTTTTCCAAGAGGATGCGCTGGTCCGAGATGATGTCGGGATTGGTCAGGTCGACAACGAGCGACGAATTGTCGTCGCGCAGATTGGAGCCGAGCAGGAGCGGCGGCGCGCCGTTCACCAGCACTTCGAAACGGGACAGATAGCGAGTGTCGACGTGGAACAGGCCGGCCGAACGTCCCGAGGCGGCGGCAATGTCGCCACGGCTGTCGAGGACCACGAACGTGTCGCCGTATTTGAGTGTGCGCGGCGGCCGCCCGGCAGCCTGGGTCGCGGTGATGTAGAAGGGGCCTTCGGCTGGGGCCTCGGCGGCCACCGTCTGGGCGGCGCTGATTTGTGGATTCATCGTTGGTTCGGCTGTCCGGTTGGGTCGGATACGTCAATGGTGAACGCTGCGCCACAATGTAATTGGCCAGGAGCGCCGAACGAGTCGAACTCGCCCGGTTCCGCCGCCCTGTTGGCCGGCGATCGCCAACGGCTTTACGGTTTGATGCCGCCGCGGTGAATGACGTCGACGACTCGCATCGCGATCGGGTCGACCACCACAACATCGTCGGCGACCATGGCGTATTTGAGGACCCGAACGCCGAAATCGTCCGCCGCTTCGCCCGGACGGCTCGGCTGGTCCGGCAAGTCATGCAGCGCGAGCGACGGTGGAACCGGGGCGCCGACCACAGCGGCGACGGCCGGCCCGGCCGAGCGCGCCCGCTGTCGCGCGACTGCGTCATAGATCGCGCGCCGCTGCTGCGGGCTGAGCACAATGTGTTGCGCCAGGGAACCGGACGGCGCCACCGCCTCGTCCGGACCGATCGCCTGGGCGGCGGCCGCCCTTAAGCCCAATAACGACGCCGAAAGAACCAAGGCTGATAGCCAAAGCCGTGCGCTCATAGGGGAGGCTCCTCTGGCGAGCAAACGCATGACCGGCCCATTGGGTCCGTGTGGCGGCGCTTGCGATGGTGCGGCGCACGCGTCGCCATTGAGAGCGCCCGTCCGGTGCCGGTGAAATCCGCCGGTTGCGACCAATTGGCCCTTCCGGGTGTTACGCAGAACTCGCTAAGACGGCGCGATTGACTTAAAATCGACGCAGCCAACTCAAGAAGAACTCGCGAGGGGGAAACTATGACAACAGTATCGACCACGGCTGACACGCCGGCGACGGCAAGCTCGGCCACCCGCTGGAGCCAGCTGATCGTCGCCATCATCTGCATGATACTGATCGCCAATCTGCAGTACGGCTGGACGCTTTTCGTCAATCCGATGAATCAGGCGCACGGCTGGTCGATCAAATCGATCCAGTTTGCCTTCAGCATCTTTGTCGCACTGGAAACGTGGCTCACGCCGATCTGGGGCTGGATCGCCGACAACACGGGCACCCGGGTCGGACCCAAACTGATGATTGCTTTGGGCGGCATCCTGGTGGCGCTTGGCTGGATCGTCAATTCAGAGGCCCAGTCGCTGGAGATGCTTTATTTCGGCGCGGTGCTCGCCGGCACCGGCGGCGGCGCCGTTTACGCGACCTGCGTGGGGCAGGCGGTGAAGTGGTTTCCGGATCGGCGTGGATTAGCCGTCGGTCTCACGGCGGCAGGCTACGGCGCCGGCGCCGCGCTCACCGTGGTCCCCATTCGCGCGGTGATCGCCTCCGGCGGCTACGCGGCGGCGTTTTTCTGGTTCGGGCTGATCCAAGGTGGCGTCGTCTTCATCCTGGCTTGGCTGTTGCGGGCACCGGAGCCCGGCGAACTGGCAAACGTCGCTGCGCCCAAGGTCGCGCAGGCTGCGCGCAACTTCTCGCCGTCGGAGATCTTGAGCACTCCGGTGTTCTGGGTCCTCTACATCATGTTCATCATGGTGGCGGCGTCCGGCCTGATGGCGACGGCGCAGATTGCGCCCATCGCCAAGGATTTCGGCCTTACCAACGCGATCGTGTTCTGGGGCGCGACCGCGCTGAGCGCGGCGCTGGTCATCGACAATATCTGCAACGGCGCGGCGCGGCCGCTGTTCGGATGGGTCTCCGACCATATCGGCCGCGAGTACACGATGGCGATCGCCTTTGGCTTGGGCGGCATCGCCTATTGGCTGCTCGGCACGCTCGGCCACGCGCCGTGGGCCTTCGTGTTGTTTGCCGCGCTGATCTTCCTCACCTGGGGCGAGATCTACAGCCTGTTTCCGTCGACCTGCACCGACACGTTCGGGTCGAAGTTCGCCACGGTGAATTTGAGCCTGCTCTACACGGCCAAGGGCGCATCGGCGTTCCTCGTGCCGGTGGCTAACATCATCAAATCCGCCACCGGCGGTTGGCACATGGTCTTCGTCATCACCGCGATTATGAATTTCATCGTCGTGGCGCTGGCGCTGTTCGTGCTCAAGCCGATGCGGCAGAAGTTTATGCACGGCTGAGGTGGGCTCGCCTCGTCCGCATCCAGCCAGCGATGGAGAATGTAACGGGGGCCTTAAAACCCCCGCTTCTCTTTCCGCAATCCTTCGGACCGGCACGACCGGCGATATGGTAACGTCAATTGTTCTGTGTCAGCAGGAAAGGGGTACTGACGCCCTGTGACTTGTTTTCGTGGGTGAAGACGGCGAACAGGATGCGATCCATGCTGGTTTTGTCCTGGAATGTGCCCATGGGCCTGGTCCTTCTGCGGACCTCACGGAAGCGCCGCTCGATGGCGTTGGTTGTGCGCACGGCACGCCGCTCGGCGAGAGATTTGTAGCGGAAGCAGGTGAGGAGTTCGTCGAGGTCATTGCGCAAGCAGGCAGCGGCCGCCGGATACGGTTTGGCGAAGCGGCCGGCGAACCGCCGCGCAGCCGAGCGAGCGGCAGGAGCGTTCGGGGCATTCATGATCTTGTGAAGCGCACGCTTGACCTTGGGTTGATCGGCCTTTTTGATCTTGTCGAGGACGTTGCGGATTTTGTGCGCCCAGCAGCGTTGAACCGGGATGTCGGGCAAGGCAGTCGGCAAGGCCGAGAGCAGGCCACAACCGCCATCGATGCAGATCATATCGAGCCCCTCGCCGGTGAGCCCGCGACGGTAGAGGTCGGTGAGGAATTGCTCCCATTCGGCCGCGCTTTCGCTGGCTGCCAGGCGAAAGTCGATGATCTCTTTCTTGCCGTCGGGACGCAGCCCCAAAGCCACCAGAACCGGCCGCCGCAGCGCCCCGGCGCCGGTCTTGCGGGCCAGCACCACGCCATCGAGCATCAGCACCTTGTAGCGGTTCGCCAGCGGCCGACGATGAAACGCCGCCACGGCGGTATCGAGCGTCTTGGCGACCTGGCTCACCGTGCTGGCGCTCACCGGACGGCCCAGGATCGACAGCAGCGTCTCGCCCACCTTGCGGGTCGATAGCCCGAGCACGAAGCCGGCGAGAATGACCCGATCGATCTGGCGCGTGCGGCGCGCATAGGCCCGCACCACCTCGACCGGGCTGTAGCGCCGCGTGCGCGGCACGGTGAGCTCGATGTCGCCGAGTTCGGTGAGAAGATGCCGCCGATAGCAGCCATTGCGGCGATCGGCGGCATCATCAGCTTCGAGCTGGTCGAGATGGCGGTCGACGGCGGCGGCCATCTGATCTTCGATGATCTCCGCCAAGGCTTGCCGGCCCAGCGGCCGATAACCCTCGCCCCAATCCAGGCCGCCTGCCTGCATCGCCTTCACGACCTCAAACGCCTTCGCTAAACTCGTGATCGTCGCAGCTCGCTGTGACATGGGGTGCTCCTTTGTGTGCTTGGCAGTTCACAATTGGAGTACCCCTTCCTCGCCTGACACAGAATCCCTTACGTCACC
>JASHSE010000653.1 GCA_030036975.1 Xanthobacteraceae bacterium
CGAGCTTCGCCGCCTTCGGCGCCGGCGCCGTGGGCATGAGCGCCATAATGGCGGCGCGCGCCATCGGCGCAACCACGATCATTGCGGTCGACGTGGTGCCGGCACGGCTTGCGCTCGCCAAGGAACTGGGCGCGACTCACGTGGTCGATGCCAGGCAAGGCGATGCGGTCGCCGCGGTCAAGGAGATCGCCGGCGGCGGCGTGCAATTCAGCCTGGAAACCACCGCGCTCCCGCAAGTGGTCCGCCAGGCGATCAATGCGCTTGGTGTGCGCGGCACGTGCGGCATCGTCGGCGCTGCGCCGCCCGGCACCGAGATCAAGATCGACGTCACCGAGTTCATGCAGATGTCGAAAACGGTCTACGGCATCATCGAGGGCGACAGCGTACCCGACATTTTCATCCCGCAGCTCATCGACCTCTTTCTGCAGGGCCGCTTTCCGTTCGACAAGCTCACGAAGATTTATCCGTTCGAGCGCATCAACGAGGCGGCGAGCGACAGCGAGCACGGCCTCACCGTCAAGCCGATCATCCGCATCGGCAGGATTTAGTCGCCTCGCGAACAAAAGCGTCTCCGGCGGCACGCGCCGGAGGCGTTATCGACCCTGGTGTTGCTCGTGGTTCAGAACGGATAGGGGTTCGGCTTTTCCTTGATCGTTATCCACTGCCATTGGGTGAATTCGTCCCAATTGGCCGGACCGCCGATGCAAGTCAGCGCCCGCCCTACAGAGATCGGATCGTCAGCCAAGCTTGAGAGCGCCGCGGCGCCGCGCGGTTGTCGATCATCCGCCGTTAAGGAATTTCGCCACCAGGGGCCCGACGACCTCTAGTCGCTCCACCTGCGGCACGTGACCGCAATCCTCGATGATCTCGATCCGCGAATTGGCAATCCGGTCGGCGAATTCTTTGGCGTAGACTACGGAGACCAGCGCATCGTCCTCGCCCCAGACGATCAGGGTCGGCGCTTTGACCCGATGCAGGCGCTTTTTCAGGCCTTTGTCGGGAATGGGCCAGACAAATTTTCCGGTGGCACCTAGCGCCCAGACCAAGTCGGCGGTGATCACCGCGGCCTGTTTGGGGTCGCTCGGCATTTGCAGCGCCGCTTGCACCGGCGGCGAATCGAGGTGCTTGTACAAGGTTGCGGCGAGTTGTTCCGGCGGCATCAGCATGTAGGGCGCTACCGGCGTGTCCTCGCGCCACAGGCCGATCGGATCGAGCACGATCATTTTGCTGACGCGCTCCGGCCGAAAGGCCGCCAACTCGCACGCCATCATGCCGCCGAACGAGGTGCCCACCACAGGCACCGACGGCAGATTGAGGGCGTCGAGAATCTCGTCATAGATCAAAAGCAGATCCCAGAGGCTTTCGACCCCGTAGATCGCTTCGCGGGCCGTCTCGCCGGTCCCAGGATGATGCGGAGCATAGACGGTGAAATGCTCGCATAGACCTTCGACGAAGGGGTCCCAGATCGGCCCGCCCGCGGCGTGCAGATAAAGCAAAGATGGACCGTTGCCTGCTGTCTTCACCTTCGCTTCGAAATTGCAGTGACGGATCGGGATCGTCTTCACAGTGGCGCTAACCATGACTTACTCCAGCTGCTCGATGGCGGTGTCGCGAAAGGCTGGCGCGACCGGCCGGGAATCGCGCCAGCCGCATGGAGCGGCTCGTCAGCCGCTCGCCGTCGCCATCTCGCGTTGCTTGACCGGCCGCCTGCGCAGCTTCTTGGGCCACCAATGGTTCTCCAAGTCCTTGTCTTCCCAGATTGTCTGCAGATGCGGGAGAACTTCGCGCCCGAACAATTCGATGTTCTTCTTGGCCTGCTCGTGCGGCATGGAGCCGAACTGCAGCGCCACCATCAGATGCCCAACATTGAGCCGCTTGGCGATGGCTTCGAGTTTCTGGCGCACGGTGGCCGGGCTGCCGACCACGACGAACTCCCTCTCGATCATGTCCTTCGCCTTCAATGGCTTCAGATCGATGGTAAAGTCGCTGATTTGCAGCAGGTTCGTTCCGGCGCTCAGGACATTCAACAGACTCTTATAGTCGGCATTGCCGGGCGGGGCGATGTAGCCGAGCGGCAGGTGGAGGAGCTTGTGATAGAAGTACTCGACATGCTTGCCGTATTCCTCTTCCGCCTGGCGATCGGTCGCTCCTACGCCGACGACTTGCAGGAACGCAGCGCGGTACGGATTGGCGTCCCTACCCTTGGCGGCGGCGCGCGCCCAGAACCGGTCCATCACTTGTTCGGCCGATTTGCCGCCGAAATAGCTCAGATACGCGTAGGGAAAATTGCGATCGTGGCAATAATCCCAAGTCGATGAACTGGCCGCTCCCGGGATCAGCACCGGCGGATGCGGCTCCTGGACGGGCCGCGGCCACAAGTTCACTTTCGGCAATTGGGTATATTTGCCGTTCCACGCGAAGAACTCCTTCGCGGTCCAGGCTTTGAGCATGAGCTCCACGCCCTCGCGCCAGCGCTCGCGATGCTCCATGGGCGTGATGCCGTTGCTGATGGAGACGTCGTTGCCGAGGCCGGTCGGCAGGCCGGCAATCAGCCGGCCGCCACTGATGCAATCGAGTACCGCATATTCCTCGGCGAGGCGGATCGGGGGGCAAGAGGAAATCGTTGCGCCCAGCTGAACCAGTGCGACCTGAGCCAATCCCTGCTCGGCTGTCATCCTGGCCAGGATGGCGCCGAACAAGTTTGGATTGCACATGAAGCCGTAAGGATTCTGATGATGCTCGTTGAGGCCGACGCCGTCAAACCCGAGCTTTGCCGCCAACATGAGTTCGTCGATCGACGAGTTGTAAACATCCGTCACCTTGTTGGCGTCGCCGTATTGCCACCACGGCGCGTCGACCCATGCCGAGGCCAGGCCCTTCGGAGGAAAATCCGCGGGCAAGTCGCGGTAGGGCATGAAGTGAAACATCGTGACCTTCATGATCGGTCCTCCCTGGGGGCGTTCAAGCCGCGCATCGTCGGCTTGAGCCGCGGCTCTCAATGGAGCCGCCGTTACTCTGATTTGACCATAGCAGGTGTTCCGCCGCGATGATAGCGCGAGCTCAAACGATCAAAGCAATCGGGAACTTACGCGGGACCGAGCTGGAGCTTAAGCGCGGAAACGATGCAGGCGCCGGCGCCGTATGTCGTGACTTTCGCACCACATTGCGGAACGGCGCGATGCGGCGCTAAAATGCCCTGGATGACGCGGTGAAATCCGCAACAAAGCTGCGTTATAAATAATTTGGGAGGAGACCATGGCCGACCGCATCCTGACGACTCACGTTGGCAGCCTACCGCGCCCGCAGAAGCTCCTCGAATTGAGTCGGAAGAAGACCCTGGGCGAGAAGTTCGAGGAGGCCGCCTTCGAGCGCGAGCTGAAGGATTCTGTGGCCGATGTCGTGCGCAAGCAGAAAGAGGCCGCCGTCGACCTCGTCAACGACGGCGAGCTCGGGCACACCGTGGGATGGGCGTACGATTACGGCGCTTGGTGGTCGTATGTGATCCGGCGGCTCGGCGGCGTCGAGGTTACCGACAAGGGGCTCTGGTTCACGACCCTGTCGGCCCACACCAAGGCGCCAATGGCGCCTAAGGATTTCATCGTCGGCGACTGGGGCGAGCGCCGCGACATGGCCAAGTTCCAGGAAGCTTATCTCGATCCGCAGTCCGGCTGCGGGTTGCCCGAGCAATTCATGACCAGCCATAGCCCCTTGGTAAAAGGCCCGGTCACGTACAAGGGTCAGGATCTGATACGGCGCGACATCGCCAACTTCAAGGCCGGTCTCAAGGCGGCCGGGCTATCGACCGAGGGCGCATGGATGAATGCGATCGCACCGGCCAGCTGCGCACGCATGCCGAACGAGTATTACAAGACCGAGGAGGAACTGTTGTACGCCTGCGCCGACGCGATGCACGAAGAGTACAAGGCGATCATCGACGCGGGACTGACCGTTCAGCTCGACGACCCAGCGATCGGCGAGAACTGGGATCAGCAGAAGAACGAGCCGGACGTGGCGGGCTATCGGCGCTACACCAAAATGCAGATCGATGCGCTCAACCACGCGATCAAGGGCCTGCCTTCCGACAAGATCCGCTTCCATCTCTGCTGGGGCAGCTGGCACGGTCCGCATACCACCGACATCCCAATGAAGCATCTGATCGATCTGATGCTCGCGGTCAACTGCGACTATTATTCCTTCGAGGCCGCCAACGCCCGCCACGAGCATGAATGGAAGTTGTGGAAGAACATCAAGCTTCCGGCGGGCAAGAAAATCCTGCCCGGCGTGGTGAGCCACTCGACCAATCTGATCGAGGATCCCGAACTCGTCGCCGACCGCATCTTGCGTTTCGCGCAAGCCGTGGGCCGCGACAACGTCATCGCCTCGACCGACTGCGGGCTTGGCGGCCGCGTGCATCCGCAGATCGCCTGGGCCAAGCTCAAGACGCTGTCCGAGGGCGCCGCGCTCGCCACCAAACAGCTCTGGGCGCGGTCGGCGGCCTAATCGAAACGCAACGGCTCTTTTTGCACGACCAGTCGGCGCCTGGTCGGAAACAAAATCAGCCCACGACGTTAGGCCAGGTCGCCCCAGCGCGGCCTGCGCGCGCTCGCCGTTTGCATTCTTGACCGCATCTCAGCCGACGCCGGCGGCGTCAGCTTTAAATACAAGGCTTATCGCCTTGGCTTATCGCCTTGGCTTATCGCCTTGAACGGCCTGATCGCTACAAGGTGATGACCCTCGCAACAGTGTAGTTCATCCACCGCGTCCTCATCCGCGTGCGGCCCAAAGGCTCCGCCGCATCCGCCCCTACCGCCTGTTCGCCTAACCCGCTTGTGCCGACAACATCGCCCGCGCCGTGCTCCTTGATCCGCAGCAGCGGCGGGCGCAATCTGCACCAACAGGAGGACACGCCATGAGCGTTGCGGAACTGCGCACGGCCGCCGCGCCGGGTAACATTCCGAGCCCTGATGAACTCGTCGGTCGCGCCCGCGCCTTGGCGCCAAAACTTCGCGAACGCGCCGTGAGAGCCGAACGCGAGCGCAACGTCCCGCAGGAATCGATCGACGAATTCATTGCCGCCGGGCTCATTCACACGCTGCAGCCGAAACGCTGGGGCGGTTACGAGCACGATCACGAAGTGGCGTTCAACATCGCCATCGAACTCGGCAAATCGACCTGCGGCTCGTCCGCCTGGTGTCTGAATTACCTCGCCGATCATGCCTGCATGCTGGCGCTGTTCCCGGAAGAGGCGCAGCACGACGTCTGGAGCCGCGACAAGGCGGCGTGCATCGCCACCTCGGCGGCGCCGACCGGAAAGGTCGAGGCGGCGCCCGGCGGCTATCGTCTCAACGGCCGCTGGTCGTGGTGCTCGGGGCTGCGTCACTCGCAATGGATCATGATCGGCGGACTGGTACAGCGTGCCGGCGAAGATCATCCCGACATGCGGCTCTATCTGGTGCCGGTGTCGCAGCTGAAGCAGGACGATACCTGGTACTGCGCCGGGCTGCGCGGCAGCGGCTCCAACACATCGGTGCTCGATGATGTGTTGGTGCCCGAGCACCGCAGCGTGTCGTTTTCGACCTTGCGCGAGGGCCGCTCTCCGGGATCAAAAGTCAACGCCAATCCGATCTACCGCACGCCGTTCATCGCCGTGCACAGCTACGCGCTGCTCGGCCCGGTGCTCGGGCTTGCGCGCGGCGGCTATGCCGATTTCACTGATTGGACGCGCAAGCGCTATCTGACCTACACGCAGCTGAACATCGCCCAGCACGTGCCTGTGCAGATCCGCGTCGCGGAGATCGCGGCGCAGATCGACGCCGCCGAATTGCTGGCGCGCCGCGCCTTGGCGCGGGCGCGGGCGGACTATGCCGGCATGACACTTGAAACCCGCACGCTGCTGCGTCGCGATTTTACCTTTGCCGTGCGCACGCTGCGCGGGGCCATGGACGATCTGGTCAAAATCTCGGGCTCGAGCGGACTGATGGACGATAACTCGATCCAGCGCTGCTGGCGCGACGTGCACGCCATCTCCTCGCATGTGGTGATGAACTGGGACGTGCCGGCGGAAAATTTCGGCCGCATGGCATTCGGCCTGCCGCTCAATCCGGCCTATCCGATGTTCTGAACTGTCATTCCGGGGCGCGGGCAACGCTCGCGAGCCCGGAAACCATGACCACGGTCGGCGAATATGGTTTTC
>JASHSE010000654.1 GCA_030036975.1 Xanthobacteraceae bacterium
ACCTCGCCAAAAACCGCTTCCCCCAGCGCCTGATACAAGTCCAGGCCGCCGTGGGAGTGAACAAAATCATCAGGGTCGTCGTGGCGGAACAACGGGGTATATCCCGCGCCTTTAATGCAAGCGTTGCACCAGGGAGTGAAACTGGAGCGGCCAGAACCAAGCGCCGAACCTACCCCATCTCCACCGTAACGATCTGCATATAAAGTACAGACTGGTCGTTCGCCGGCATCTTCCTTTGGACGCAACGTTCTCCACGAAAAGGCCTTGATCAGGAGACGGTGGAGCGCGGGGCTCATCGTGTTGGACCGCGGTACCGGAAAACCCAATTGTCGTGCCAGTTCGAAGTTGCACCAAATCACGCGGCCTGGAACCTGCATTGCACGGACCGGCACAAATAGGTCCTGCCCAAGTACATCCAAGATGCGAGAGCATTCCAAAAATGGCAATACCAGCTTTGTATGGCGTGGAACCGTTTCTGTCCCGCGATGCGGCTCGTCGACCGAATTGCCGTGGTTGGAAGATTCAAAGCTCTCGGCAACACCAGTATTATCAAATCCATCTTTCATCGCTGTTGCTTCTGTGAACAAGAAATAGGACCGGGACTCCATCATAAACTCAGCGGGATTTTATGAACCCTCAAACCAATTGTCGGTCCTGGCACGCTTGGTGAACGTGCACAAACCCGCCGTATTTGTATTGTTCATGCCGAAGGTCCTATTTATCATGGCATCTATGCTGAAACTCAATTGCCGGGCGCTGCTGTTCGACATGGATGGAGTGCTTATCAACTCAACTCCGGCAGCGGCACGGGTGTGGAAGCGTTGGGCGTCAGAACGAGGATTTGACCCGAAGCAAGTGGTGTCCATGATGGCACAAGGCCGGCCCAGTATCACCACCATTCGCGAGCTGTTGCCCAATGGCGATCATCTTGGGGAAAGCCGGGAGGTGGAACGGCGCGAAATGGAAGACCTGGCCGGAGTAGCTGCCTTCCCCGGCGCCCGGCAAGTCCTTTCCCGACTCCCGACGCAGCTTTGGGCTCTGGTGACATCATCCACGAAACTTTTGGCCGAGGTTCGGCTGCGGGCCGCTGGACTGCCGGTTCCCAAATTCCAGGTCACCGGCAGCGACGTTGTCAACGGCAAGCCGCATCCCGAACCGTTTTTGAAGGCTGCTGCACTCCTGGGCTTTCCTTCAGAGCAGTGCATCGTGGTCGAAGACACCCCCGCCGGAATTCAAGCGGGCAAGGCGGCAGGCGCTCGCGTTCTTGCCTTGCGCACCACCACGCCAGAACCAGAGTTGCAGGCTGCCGGCCCTGATTGGCTCGTGGCTGACTGCAGCGCCATTCGTGTTGCCGACGCCTCCACTGAAAAGGGAATCAGCTTATTGGTACAGGTTCAGCCTTTGACCTGAATTCTCCTTCCAGTGGCCCAAACGGGATGAAGTGGCAGGTGAAGCTTGCCTTTTCAACAGATTGCGGAGCTGAAGCTGTCGCTCACCGCAGCGGCCACAGGAGCCGCTGCGTTATTGAGCCCGCGCCCCAAACGCAGCCTGTATAGCCGCGAATACAGGCACACCTGTGGACGTCATCGATGGCACTCGGAGCGCTTTCAGGTTTGGCTCTGAGCCTTGCCGCCTCCTGAAGGACTCATGATATCTTTGCGAATAATCCCGGAGCAGCCCTGATGGGTCAGTCGAGTGCTGGATTAACAGGTCAATCTGATGGTGGCCAGGTGGTTGCGCTCTGGCTGCCGAGCCTCATGAAGGGCGCATGGCAGACGAAGATTTGCGCAAAATCCTGTGTGCGTCGCGCGGCGCGGTGCGGCTCCTCGTCTGCATTCCGGAAAGTCCGGCCGAGCCGTTACTGAGCATGCTTGCCAGCCTGAAGGTCGAAATGCAGATCCTCCTCGGGCATCAAACCGACGAGCCGCAAACCGGCAAGCTCGTCGTGCGGGCGCCTGCAGGAATGTCCCGTAATGATTTGCTCGAATTCACCTTTGCGCTTTGCGACGTGGTGCTGGTTGCCAAAGGATATGCGTCTCGGCATCGTGCACCGCGCGGCGTTGAGCCGGGAAATGAAAAAACGGCTGACGGACATAAGCAATGCTCTAGACGCGCTTATCAGGAGTGGGAAGACGTCGCCAAGAGCATGGCAGGAAATCCGTGAGCTTGCTTATGAGGCAGCGGAAGCCATGGGTGCGGAAAATTCATCCTGGCACCATCTGGGGCGGCGCTATCGGGACGAATTACCTTGACCGAAAACCTTTTCGACCTGGACAAAAACCCGCGCGCGCTGCGGGTTTGCAAGAAGCCGGTTGCCGTCGCAGTCGAGTTTGCCTCTGCCGGCGGCACCTGCAACACCCTGGAAGGCGAGGTCCACTACGAGGCCGGCGATGCGCTGCTCACCGGAAGTCGTGGCGAGCGTTGGCCGGTCAGGCGCCATTTGTTTCGTTCGAGCTACCAGCCTATTCCGCCGACACGTTCCGGAGAGAACGGCCGCTATCGAAAGCTACCTGCCGTGGCCCATGCGCTGCGGCTGACCCAATTCTTCGATATACCGGTAGGTTGGCAACTCGAGACGCTCCATGGCAAGCCGGGCGATCGGTTGATCCGCTATTCGGACGGCTCATTTGGAATCGTCCAGGACGAAATCTTTCGCGAAACATATGAACCCGCGGAAGACGAGGGAGGCTGGCCGCGTTTTCCTTGAGAATCGGATTGCAGCGATCTCCGACCACGAGGATTGCCAGCGTCGAGGGATGCGCACAGCTTCGCGATAAGGCATGATCCAGGGCGCGGCCAACCCGAACATTCCGCCGCAATCTAAACGGCTGGAAGGTGCCCGATCTGACCTGGCTCGGCGACCACGTCCTGCGCGCCGCCGAATAGGTTTAAGCGCTCAAGCCACCATCCACCATCAGCAGGCTGCCGGTGGTGAAGCTCGATGCGTCGGATGCGAGGTAGAGCACCGAACGTGCTACCTCCTCGGCGCGCACGTGGCGCTTGAGCGGAATAATGTCATTGAAGAACGCCGTGGCATCGCGGCCGAGTATGCCGGTCAGGTCCTTCTCCACCCGCAACTGGAATTCGTTCTCCACCGGGCCGGGATGGAGTGTATTGACGCGGATGTTGCGGCCGGCCAATTCCTTCGCGAGCACGCGCATCAGTCCGACCTGCGCGTGCTTGGCGGTGATGTAGCCGTACACCCCGGGATCGCCCTTAACCCCAACTATGCTCGACGTTATGATGATCGAACCGCCGTTCTTCATGTGCGGCACCGCGTATTTGGCACACAGGAAGGCCCCCTTGACGTGCACGGCAAGGACTGAGTCGAAAACGTCCTCCGGATAGTCGGTAATCGGTGCCACCGTCCCGAAATTGCCGGCGTTACTGAACAGCACGTCGATGCTTCCGAAGCGGCTGGCGGTTGCCGCCATCGCCGCCCTGACCTCCTCGGAGCGGGTCACGTCGGCCCTGGTCCAGGCCACCACATCGCCGCTGCCGGCCGCTGCAGCAGCGTTTCGCAAGGCGGATTCCTCAAGGTCAACCAGCATGACCTTGGCGCCTTCGGCAAGGAGGAGCTTCGCCGCAGCCGCGCCGATGCTGCCGGCGCCGCCGGTGATGACGCAGATCTTGCCTTGCATTTGGTTCGCCATGAGATGCCCGCGTTCCCGGAATGTGGGTTTGGAAGCACTGATGTGCCCGGTGTATCCTCGCGTCATGAGACGATCAACAAGTCGAAAAAGCGCGGGTCGGAGCCGAGCATCGCTGACGAACCGGAGGCGACGACTTCGCCGCGCTGCATGACCATGACCTTGGTACAGATGCGCATGGCGAGCTTCGGGTTCTGGTCGACCAGGATCAAAGCAAGCCCGCTCCGGCACGTCACTTCGATCAGCGCGCGGGCAAGATCCTCGACGATCGACGGCTGCAGCCCCTGCGAAAGTTCGTCAACGATAAGTAGTCGCGGCGCGGTCGCGAGCGCGCGCGCAATGGCAAGCTGCTGTTGCTGACCGCCCGATAGCGTGCCGGCCGGCTGCTGCATGCGACGCTTGAGGTCGGGGAACAGCGCGTAGACGTCGGGCGCGCGCTCGCCATAGGCCGCGAGTTGGGCGAGCCGGATGTTCTCGGCGACGGTGAGGCGGGCGAACACGCCGCGATCGTCGGGAACGAAGGTGACCCCGAGCCGGGCCAGCGCGCGCGGATTGCGCGGCGGCAGCGGTTTGCCGTCGACCATGACGCCGCCGGCGAAGCGGTCGGCGAGACCGACCAAGGTGCGCAGCAACGTGGTCTTGCCCATGCCGTTGCGCCCAAGCAGTGCCACCGTGCCGCCGGCATCGAGCTCAAAGGAAACGTTCCTGACGATATGGATCGCGCCATAGCCGCCGGCGATATCGTGAGCTGCAAAAAGCATGACGCTACGCCAGGCCCAGATAAGCACGGCGGACTTCGGGATTGGCCGAAACTTCCGTCATCGCGCCCTCGCTGATCACTTTGCCATGATGCAGACAGACTACCCGATCCGCCAGATTGCGGACGATCTCCATATCGTGCTCGACGCAAACGATGGCGCAGCCTATTTGGTCGCGTAACGCGCGAAGCGTTGTGGCCAGCGCGTCCGCCTCATGCCGCGCCAGGCCTGCAGCCGGCTCGTCGAGCAACAGCACGACGGGTTGCGAGCAGAGCGCCATGGCGATTTCAAGCGACCGGCGGTCACTGAGCGAGAGCAATTCGACGCGCTGATCGCCGTGCTTACGCTCCAGCCGCGCATAAATCTCCGGAAGCGGTGTCACGGTGCCTGCTTCTTGGCGTGCCAGGATGAAATGCTCGGCGACCGTCAATCCCGGAAACAGGCTCGGAATCTGGAACGTGCGCGCCATTCCGGCAGCGACGCGGTGATGCGGCGGCATGGTGTCGATGGGCGTTCCGCTCAAGCTCACGGTGCCGGCGTCGCATTCGATCGCGCCCGAAAGAATATTGAGCAGCGTCGTCTTGCCGGCACCATTCGGCCCGATCAAGCAGACGATCTCACGCGCCTGTACTCGCAGATTCGCCTTATCCACCGCCAAATTGCCGGAGAAGCGCTTGACAATGTCTGTGGCAACCAGCGCATCTCCAGCGGCTGTCGGCCGCGGCACCGCCGTTGCAACCCGCGGCGTCGTGTCAGCGAGTTCTCGTCCGGCAAAGAACAGACCGGCGATGCCGTTGGGCACCAACAGCACCGACAGGATAAACAGCACGCCCAGCAGCAGGAGGTAGGAGTTGCCCATCGAGCTCGCCAGCGCGTCCTGACCGTAGGTCAAAACCACAGCGCCGACGAATGGTCCAAGGAGAGTGGCCCTGCCGCCCACCGCCACCCAGACCAGAACCTGGGTGGAAAGCACGATTCCGACGCGGTCGGGGCTGACGCTCGACATCCACGGCGCCGAGAGAGCGCCGGCGACCGCCGACACAATGGCGCTGAGTGCAAAGGCGATGATCCGCTCACGGAAAATTGGAATGCCGAGATGCTCGGCGCGGCGCTCGTTAAGCCGGATGGCGGTCAGCCGATTGCCCAACGGCCGGTTCAGCACGGTCAGCCACAGCAGCGCAACGACGCCGACCGCCGTTACAAAGCAGAAATAATAATACCAATATGTCGACGTCAGCGGCGGCACGTAGAGGCCAGAACTGCCGCCGGTTACCGACCACCAGTCGCGGGCGATTTTTTCCGCGAGCAAGGTGATGGCGAGAGTAAGCACCGCCATTGTTGAGGGATTGGTGACGCGGCGCAGGCCGACCGCGGCGGTGAATGCGCCCAAGAGTCCGGCCAGCGCGACGCCGATGGCACCGCCTAACGGCGCCGAGCCGTGCCGCACCAAAGCAATCGCGACGCCGTAGGTGCCCAGGCCGAAGAACACCGCCTGGCCGATCGAAACGATGCCGGTACGACCCCAGGCGAGATCGAGGCCGACGGCGAATAGACCGTAAGTCAGGCCAAGCCCGATCAGTCCAACCTTGAACTCGTTGAGGAACAGCGGACACAGCGCCGCCGCCGCGAAAAGCAGGAGGCCGAGCACGCGACCGGAATTGAATATTCCAGTCGCGGCTGGCCGCCCGCGCAGCGTTTTCACCCCGGACGTCCGCCAACGTCTCGTTTCGACCATACGCGATCTTGGCCCATAAACGGCAGGCGTGCCAACGGCGCGAAGTCGCGGGTCAGGTTTCGCACTTCAGGTCGTTTTTGACGAAGCCGACGTCCTTGACGATCTTATACAGCCCGCCCTTCTGGATCTGAGTGATGTACATCGGGTAACGGGGATTCATGGTAGCCGGATCGATCCTGATCGGCTTATCGGAAAGGATCGTCTTGGCTTCGAGCCCCTTGAAGGCGTTGAACACAGCCGCTTTGTCGTAAGTACCGGCCTTCTCCACCGCGGCCTTGACGAAATCGAACGAATAAAAGGCCGTGGTCGCCACCAGCGGGATCGGTCCTGCGCCGTACTTCTTCTTGTAGTCGGCTTTGAACTTGTCGTTGGCGGCGGTCTTGAGATCCTCGCTGTAGCGCACGCAGGCGTATTGGCCGTCCACCGCGTCGCCCATGGCCGGATAGAATTCCGGCTGCAGGTTGACGCCGGTGAGATGCGCGCCGGGCAACAGGCCGAGGCTTTGCGCCTGTTTGACGAAGCCGATGGCGTCGCCGCCGACCACGCCGGAGTAGATGACGTCGGGCTTCGCCGACTTGATCTTGGCGATGGTGCCCGACCAATCGGCGGTGCCGAGCGGCGCGTAGATCTCGTCGAGCACCGTCACGCCGGCCTGCTTCATATAGATCTTGGCGACGGCCAGATAGGCGTGCGGGAAGGAGAAGTCCGAGCCGATCAGCAGGAATTTTTTGCCGAACTTGTCGGCCATGAACGGCACCAGCGGGGCGTTGAGATCGAAGGAGTTTTCGCCGAGCATCACCGTTGTGGAGTTGCAGAACTTGTACCAGAAACCGGCCTCGGGGAAGAGCACCGGAACGCCGGCGGCCGCGCAGATCTTGCTCGCCACCTCTTCCTCGTCGCCGGTGATGGTGCCGACGATCATGTCGACATTCTCTTCCTGAATGAACTTCTTCACCACGGTGCCGGCGACCGCGGGCACCGCCTGCGTATCCTGGGTCACCGCCTCGACCGGATGCCCGGCGATGCCGCCCGCGGCGTTGATCGTCTCGAGCCCGAGATTGAAGCCTTTCTGCATGGAAGAACCCTCGGGCGCGACCGGCCCGGTCAGCGGCGCGACGAAGCCGATCTTGTAAGATCGCGGCCCGCTGAAGGCGGCGAATGCGCGCCCGCCGACAACGGCGGCCGCGGCAGCGCCGCCCACCGCTTTG
>JASHSE010000655.1 GCA_030036975.1 Xanthobacteraceae bacterium
CCGGAATCTTTTTCCAGCGCCGCTGCGAAGCTTGCCGCCCATTTGTCGGGTATGTCGTGGATGGTCGGTGTCGAAATCTTCATCACATACGTTTGTTGTTGCCCTCGCGCCGCACCATGCGGCAACGCCGATGACGCCAGGGCGGCGCCCGCAGCAACAGCCGCCAACACCGGTAAATTTTTCATAACGCGCATGTCGTTTCTCCCCCTTGGCTTTTTAGCTTGGTCCTGCACCGCGTTCAGCAGCCGGCTCACCTCGCTCTTCGTGGAAATCGCACGGTCCAATCGCGATCGGTTATCCATCGCCGACACGGCGATCAAAGCATTTGCAGGTGAGCCTTGCGGATCGTGCGGCCGTAATTGCCGTAATCCTTGCGAATGATTGCGCCGAAATCGCCGCCGCATTGACTGCCCGGAATGAAGCCGAGCGCTGCGAACTTCGCCTTGATCTTCGGTGCCTTGACCGCGTCCGAGAACCAGCGGATGAGTTGGCTTATCGATAAGCGTGACGATCGAAAATGCGGCGGGCAAATAAATTCGCCGGTGCCATTGCATACGGTGGCTCCCGAAGGCTCCGATGCAGACGACGTCACGGTCCTCATTCTACACGTGCCCCGTCTGGCCGAGAACAGCGACGAATTGGCGCGGCGGAACGTCCGCGTTTTCGCGCAACTGGACGAAGCCAATGAATAAGCCGTGCCGTTGTGCGATCCAATGTGGACCGTCGTCGGTCAGCCAGGTGTGCGGACAGGAAGCGACAGCAGCGCTTTCCTTGAATGCATTGATGCGCCAAGATGGCGGCATCATCGCCAAGCTTCGGCAAATCGAGCAACAAGGAGATCAGCAATGTCGCGCTGCACCATGATCTTGGCTCTGATATCTGCGCTCAATCTCGTCGCATTGGCTGTGACCCTTTCGCTCCCTTCAAGGGCAGCCGTCGCGGGAATGAACTATCGCGCGCTCACCAACGATCCAGACTTCACGCGTGCCGTTCAGTCGATCGTGCAAAACTGCAAGGTCAACATCGATACCGTCAAGCTGAAGTGCTAGTGTGCCGGCGCACTTCGAGCGCGAACCGCACGACCTCAACGGGCCACCGTTAAAGTGCCGTCCGGCCCATCGTCGCTGATTCTTTGCTCGCGCGGTGGGGCATGAAATTCTCGTTTTGGCGTGACAGACTTGCGTAAGATCGCATCCAAAGTGTCGACGGCATTATGCCGGCGCGTTTGCTGTGCATGCTCGCCCGCGCCTCAAGGTTTGATGGTTGCTCAACTGGGCCATTCCAGTAGCGGTGCACGCGTTCATCGCGGGCCGAGGCGGCGACGCCAACGCTTCATGTCGGCTTGGCATCGACATAGACGTAGCTCGGTCCCGCCGTCCTGTTGGTGCCGTCGTTCGCCGGCGTCTGCATCAGGCTGACCGCCAGCATCTTCAATTCGTACATCAGCCCGATCGCCACATTGATGTTGTCCGGCTTGCCGTTGAACGCCGTGTGCAGCGCGTTGAGCAGGTTGCTATAGGCAAAGCTGAACTCGGCCACCCGCGTGTAGGCCTGTGAACCAGGCTTGAAATCGCCGAGCTTGGGATTTGGCCTCATCGGAAAGACGCCGTTCGGATCGAACGGGATCGGGTCGCCGCCATAGGCGTAGCCGGTCGGCGTGCGGACGATCTTGCGGCCGTAATAGATTTCGCCGAACTTGTAGTAATGGGCGGGATTGCCCGGCGTCTGGAACGGATCGCTGCTGGTTCCCTCGCCTTCGACGACGATGATGTCGATGCCGCGTATCGCGCTGGCGCAATCCACAATGGGGAACAGCCGGTTCGGCGGAAACCAGCTCAAGACCTGCTTGTCCGGCCCGACCGTGAAAATGGAATTGCCGAGCTCGACGATCTTCTTTTTCACCGCATCGTAGAATTCGCCGATGGTAGCGAATTCCGGCTCCTCCGCCGCCACAGCCAGCGTCTTCACCGGAATGGGATGTTCCGGCTCCTCGATCACCATGAAGGTGTTGAGCACCAGCGGCTTTGAAAACGCCTCGATACCGACGATGAAATCCTTGCCGCCGATCGACATCGGCAGCGGCCCCGGATATTGCGGAATGAAGTCGGGCGAATTGATCTGCGGATGCCCACCGATGGCAATCAGGATATTGCCGTCGATCGTCATGTGCAGCATTTCCTGAACGACGATCGAGTGGATCAACTTTCGGATGTCTTCGTTATAGCCCGGCATCAGCGAGAACAGCGCCGTCAGATAGGGCGGGATGGTGCTGTGCTCGAGCTCCACCGCCTTCTGCAGATAGTAATAGAGGTCGCTGCGATCCTTGGCCGCGCGGATTCCCTGAATGATGCTTCGCCGGAGCTTGATCATGACCGCTCCCTCGCCTTGGCGCGCGCCGCCAGACCCAGGATGACCGCCATCTTGCCGCGCTGCTGGATCGGTTCGAGCGTCAGCTCGGCCGTTGGCTGCGTTGCCATCGGCGGCGGTGGCACGGCCGCAGTGGCGGGTTCGCCCTTGAGCGGCAGGCCGTCCTGCCCGGGGCTGGTCATCCATTGCAGGATCATCGCGCGATCGGCGGCGGACAGGTCGCGCGTGACCGGCATGTGATTGGGGTCGCCGATCGGCAGTGAGAAAGCGAGCTTCAAAATGTTGAGGTGCTTGACCACCGAATCGTAGTCGCCGAGCTCCACCAGGTGCTTGCTCATGATTGGATAAAGATTGGCATATTGCTGCAGGATCGGCTGGATATCGCGATACCACGTCGGTTGGGCGGGTATGTCGACGGGGCTGAACACCAGCACGCTGATGAAGTTCCAGGCGTTCATTATGGTCTGCGCCGGCTGTTGCGTGAGCTGGTAGCCCACGCCATAGACCTGGCCGGCGATGTAGCCGCGCGGCGTTGCCGGGTTCATCACGCCGGCGGTCAACTCGAGCGTCGCCTTGCCGTATGTGTCGGTCGTCATTGACGAAGCATAGGTGACACCGTCGGCGGGCGTGCCTATGCCGGGCACCTCGACATTGGCCGGCCCGGCGTTCCCGATCATATTGTTGTTCGGCGCGAAACTGATTGCGGCGGAGATCGGCTTGCCATATTGCGTCGTGTAGAGATCGACCGTCTTGCTTTGCTTCGGATCGAGCCGATAGACATAGCTGTCGGCGCGGACATACAGCCCGCCAAGCGATTCCTGCACCAGCACCTTGTAGCTGTTGTTTGCTTGCGGGCTGAGCAGCAGCAACGGGAATTTTTCGATGTTGGCGACGCACCAGGAATTGGCCGTGTAATCGAATTCCTGCACGCCCGCTGTCTGCTTGTACCAGTCCGGCTGCTGATAGCCGACGGTACCTAACAGCGCGATTTGATCGGCGCTGACGGTCGTCAGCACCTGATCGGTCTGCTCCTTCAGCACCGCCATGACCAGCGGTCCCAAGTTGACGAACACGCCGTTGGCGTTGACGATCTGCAGGCTGTTGCCAAAGTCGGCGGTGAGCACCTGGCGGCCGGCGTCGACCTTGGCCTGGAAAGTGAATACCCCGTTGGCGGCGGAAACGCCGTTGCTCTGCACCGCAGCGACCATCTGGCGCCCAAGCACGAAGTGCTTGGGTTCGCCACTGCGATAAGGCCCGATCACGCCGGCGACCCGGCCGAGCGTGTAGCGCGCAATGCTTGGATCGCGGCCATAGGCGTAGACATTCATATTGATGGATAACTGGCCGCCCTGGCTCGCCTGCTGCAGCGCCTTGAGTACCGCCGACGACGGCGTGCCGCTCCATTGCACGCGATCGAGTACCGACTGGTAGACCGCGGCGAGTTGCTGATCGTTCGGCGCAGTCGCCTGCTGCTGACGTAGCCAGAGATTGATGAACGCCGCCGTTACATAGTCGCCGGAGAAAAAGGTGCTGCCGGCGCCGTCGGTCAGCCGCAAGCCCATGCCCCAGATTTCCGAGCATGACTGCTGCTGCGGGTCGAGATCGACCAGCTTGCCGAACACGTGATCGTCGGCATTCTGCAGCGCCATGCCGATAACCGGATCGTCGGACGCGCTCGTCATTTGCTTGCCGGCGAGCTGCGCGCCGGTGATCTGGCAATTCACCAGCCGGAAAATCCCCGTGCCTTCCGGGTTCCAGCTGCCCTCGTAATTGAGCTGCTGGAATACGTCGCTGAACGTCGCATTATCAAACATAGTGACGTCGTTGTTGATGGTCGAAACGTCGGCCTGGAAAAATCCGCTGAAAATCAGTCTCGGACTGTCGAGATAACTCATCGGCCCTTCTCCGTCGGGGGCTTGATGGTCGCCCAGGTCGGCGTTGCCTGTGCCGCCGCAGCCGGTTGCGCTTGCGGGCAGTCGGAGGCGAACAGGCAGCACCAGCCGGGCTTGGCCGGGCACATCTTGGCGACCTCATCCCAGGTCTGCGCCGGATCCGGCTTCTCCATGCGGAAGCTCGTGTAGTTTTGACTCACGATCGGCGCATCGGGCGGATTGTCGGGATAGCCGGCGAAATAGAACGACTGCGGATGCCGATAGGGTGTAGCCTTCGCATCATAGCCGTCCGGCATCGGCGCTTTGTAGAAGGCATAACCGAACAGGATGCCCGACGGCCGCATCGAATAGGCCTGGATAGTGCCGCCGAGATGGGCGCTCTCGCTGGCGTTGTAGGGCAGATGTTTGATGAAGTCGGTCCGTGGCGGGTGATTATGCAGGGAGAATTGGCAGCACGCCGGCATGCCCTTCGGCCGGTCGGCATAGGTGATGAAATAGGCCTTGTTGCCGAGCGAGATGAACGAGCAGCTGTAATTGTTCGCCATTGGGAAGATGGGCAGGCAGTATTTGTCGTAATGCTCCATCATCGCGCCGGTGCCGTCGCGATCCGCCGGCACATAGGTCGAGTCGTAATAGGTCGCGCCGTACGAGACTTGGTAATCGTCCGGCGTCAACCCTTGCGGCGGGTTGGCATAAGGCGGCGGAAACTTGTCGTAGTCCTTGAACACGCGGTACATGGTCCACGCGCTGGTCCACCATTTCGGATAAAGCGGATTGCTCGGCTCGCCGGGCTTGCGCGGGTAGACGCATTTCGACGGAGGTAGA
>JASHSE010000656.1 GCA_030036975.1 Xanthobacteraceae bacterium
CCGGCCAAGGCACGGTTGCGCTCGAAATGCTGGAAGACGTGCCGGACCTCGACGTTCTCATCGTCCCGATCGGCGGCGGCGGACTGATTGCCGGCTGCGCCATCGCGGCGCGATCGAAGAAACCGGCGATCGAGATGGTCGGCGTCGAATCGTTGCTCTACCCGTCGATGTGGAACGCGCTGCACCCGGGCCGGGAAAAACCGGGCGGCGGAGCAACGCTGGCGGAAGGCATCGCCGTCGGCAATGCCGGCAAACTCACGCTGCCGTTGGTGCGTCGGCTGGTCGGCGACATCATTCTGGTCGACGAGGCGTTGATCGAGTGCGCGGTCAACGCTTTTCTCACGCTGCAGAAGACGATTGCCGAAGGCGCGGGCGCGGCCGGGCTCGCCGCGATGCTGGCCGAGCCGCAGCGCTTCCGCGGCCGCAAGGTCGGACTCATTTTGTGCGGCGGCAACATCGATCCGCGCATGCTCGCTTCCGTGATGGTGCGCGAATTGGAGCGCACCGACCGCATCGTGTCGTTCCGCCTGACCATTCCGGACCGGCCGGGCGTGCTCGGCCAGATCGCGAGTCGCCTCGGCGAACTCGGCGCCAATATTCTGGCGGTCGATCATCACCGGCTGTTTCTCGACGTGCCGGCCAAGGGCGCCAAGCTCGACGTCACCATGGAGACGCGCGACGGCGCCCATGCCGAACGGATTTTCCGGGCGTTGGCCGAAGATGGCTACCGGCCGATGCGGTTGGCGAGCGGGGCGGCGCTGCAATAGGTTTCGGCGCCGCTGGTTCCGGAGCCGCCGCTTCAGCGCGGCTCCGCCTGATACTCGTCGGGCGAGGGCCCCGCTGCAGGCTGCTGGCCTTGCTGCCCGAACAGATTGCGCAGCCAATCGATCGGCGTGGGTTGTTGCTCCTCGCTTGCGGCGGCGGGACCGGCCGCGTCAGGGCGCGGACGCGGCAGCGGGATGCCGCGGGCCTGCGCGATTGCAAAGGTGCGCGGCCGCTTGCGCGGTAGCGGCACGTTATTGCCGAGCGCCGGCTGCACATCCGGTGCCGCTGCCGCTGCCTCGACCGGCTGCTGCGCTGCCGGCGGGCGCGGCCAGTTCGCGGCCGGCGGGGCCGGCCACTTGGTCGCCGGCGGCTGCTGATCCTCGTTAGCAAACTGCGTGACGCCGCCTGCCGGATTCGGTGCGGCGTTCGCCGGCGCGTTGGCGGCAGGAAGGCTCGCGGTCCGGACCGTATCGGACGCGGCTGGCGATGGCGCCGCAACAGCCGGGGCCACGTTCGCATTGCCGTCGGGCGTCGCGCTGTCGGCCGTCACGCCGCCGCTGCCGCCAGCGGCGCTCGTCGTCGCATTGGCGTCGACCAAGGGTTGCTGCTCGCCTTTGCCGGCTTTACCGGCTCCGTCAGCGACCGGAGCCGCGGCGGCTTCATTGGGACCGACTGTGGCGGGCGCGGCCGCCATCGGCCGGAACGTCGGCAATTTCGGCGGACCCACATAGGTTCGCACCATGGCCGTAATGGTCCACATCGCGACCGGAATAGCGGTGATCACCGCCACCAGGATGATGAGCCGCCGCAACACCGGCATGGACTGCCGGAAATGGTCCTCGTCCTCACGCATCACACATCCGCCTCGTGGTTCGATCGCAGGCGGGGACGGTCAGGCGCCGCCCTTCTTGAGCTTCTCCGCGATGGTCTGCGCAAAGTACGTCAGCACGCCGTCGGCGCCGGCACGCTTGAAAGCGAGAAGACTTTCCATCATGGCCTTGTCCCCGTCCAGCCAACCATTCGCCACGGCCGCCGCAATCATGGCATATTCGCCGGACACTTGGTAGGCGAATGTGGGCATGCCGAAAGCCGTTTTGACGCGGTGCAGAATGTCCAGATAGGGCAGGCCCGGCTTGACCATGACCATGTCGGCGCCCTCGGCAATGTCGAGTTCGACCTCGCGCAGCGCCTCGTCGGAATTCGCCGGGTCCATCTGATAGGTCCGCTTGTCGCCGGTCAGCGTCGCGCTCGAGCCAACGGCGTCGCGGAATGGACTGTAAAACACCGAAGCATATTTGGCCGCATAGGCCATGATCTGCACGTCGGCAAGGCCGGCGCCGTCAAGTCCGGCACGGATCGCGCCGACCCGGCCGTCCATCATGTCCGACGGCGCGATGATGTCGCAGCCGGCCTCGGCCTCGACGAGGGCCTGCTTGACCAGCACCGCGACGGTCTCGTCGTTGAGAATGACGCCGTCGCGCAGCAGCCCGTCATGGCCGTGGCTGGTGTATGGATCGAGCGCCACGTCGCAGAGCACGCCGATCTCCGGCACCGCCTTTTTGATGGCGCGGATGGCGCGGCAGACCAGATTGTCGGGATTGAGGGCCTCGGAGCCGTCCGTGTCGCGCAGGGCGGGATCCGTATAGGGAAAGAGCGCGAGACACGGGATCGTCAATTTGGCGGCCCGTTCGGCCGCGCGCACCGCTTCGTCGACCGAAAGCCGCTCGACGCCGGGCATCGAGGCGACCGGCATGCGCCGCTTGGCGCCCTCGATGACGAACAGCGGCCAGATCAAATCGTCGGTGGTGAGCACATGCTCGCGCACCATCCGCCGCGCCCATTCGGCGCGCCGGTTGCGGCGCGGCCGGATGGCAAGATCGAGCCCCTCGGCTGTCAGCCCAGCACGGTCCTTCGGCGTCGGCGGCGAGGCAAAATCCGGGCCGGGCGCGACACGGTCGCGCGCGAGAGGCCGGCCAAACTTGATCGCCATGGGGCGCGCTCCGAGTATCCTTATCCCGGCCCTTTTAACCCTTCCGGACCCGGCCCGCCACAGCGTTGACGGAATTTGGGGTTGTCTCTATCGCTCGTCTCTGCCTCGGGCGGATGGGGTTTTTGAACAGCATGAGCGATCAAGCGCGGCGCCCAGCCACGCCTCAAGGTAAGCCTCAAGGCGTGCCGCAAGCTACGCCGCAAGGCAAAAGCCAAGGGGCGGCGCCCGTACGGGCCCCGGCGACTGCCGCCACGATGGCTCCAATCGCCGCCCCAGCGACGACGCAGCGGCCCGCCCAAGCGGCAACCCCGGCTGCCGGCCAAGCGCCAGCCCGCGTTGCCATCCGCGGCACCCGGCCGGCCGATCTGATCGCGCCGGTGCGCGCCAAGGCGCCGGCCGGCGGCAGCTGGACCGAGTATTTGGTGCTGTTCCTGCGCGTCATGGCGGCGGTGTCGCTGGTCAAAGGCCTCTATCATTGGTCGCAGATCTGCAGCATCGGCGTGCCGGCCAACCAGGCGTTCGAAACCCAGCCGATGGCCTGGCGCTCGGCGACGGTGTTCTTTGCGGTGATCGATCTCGTCGCCGCGGTCGGCCTGTGGCTCGCCGCGCCATGGGGCGCAGTGGTGTGGCTGACCTCGGTGGTCTCTATGGCGATGGTCGAGCTGTTCTTCCCGAGCGTCTACGGCGGCAGCGCCTTCGTGGTGCTGACCGAGACCGCCTTGCTCGGCGTCTATCTGTGGCTCGCTATCGTCTCGGCGCGCGAGCGGCCGGTATGAGCCAGCAGCGCTTGCGCCGGCGCGCCCCTGGGCTCGCGCACTTATCCCACTTAGCAATCTCTCACTTAGTAATCACCCGGCGGCCGTCGCTGCGCTACCCTTTGGCACCCGCAGCGCCGCACGGATGCGCTGCGGCGTCGCCGGCACTTCGTCGAGCGATATGCCGAACGGCGCGAGCGCATCGTTGACGGCGTTGAGCACGGCGGCGGGCGCGCCGATGGCGCCGCCTTCGCCAAGCCCCTTGGCGCCGGTGATGGAGGCGTCAGTCGGCGTTTCAATGTGAAAAAGTTCGAGCGGCGGAATCTCGCGCGGGGTCGGCGGCGTGTAGTCGGTGAGGGTGGCGGTTTGGACGTTGCCGTCACGGTCGTAGACGATTTCCTCCAACAACGCATTACCGATGCCTTGCGCCACGCCGCCATGCACTTGGCCGTCGGCAATCATCGGATTGATGATGCGGCCGGCATCTTCCACGACGACGTATTGCTGTAACGCAACGCGCCCGGTCTCGATATCGACCTCGACGACCGCGACGTGGCAGGCGTTCGAAAAAGTGCCGGCCGGATCATAGTCGGCGGCGGCGCGCAGGCCCGGATCGCTGTCCTTGAAGCGAAACGACTGATGATACGCGGCGCGCGCCAGCGTCGCGATCGGCACGGCGCGGTCGGTGCCGGAGACTTTCGCCGCACCGGCCTCGAGCACGATGTCGTCGGGCGCGGCCTCGAGCGCCTCGCTCGCGAGGCGCAAAAGTTTTTCGCGGATTTTCCGCGACGCCAACAAACAGGCGCCGCCGGCGATCACCAGGGAGCGGCTGGCGAACGTGCCCCAGCCATAAGGCGTGCGGTCGGTGTCGCCGTGCAGTACGCGTATGTCGGCTGGCGCGACGCCGAGCTGATCGGCGATGATTTGCGCAAGCGTGGTGCGCAGTCCCTGGCCGTGCGGGCTCGCGCCGATGCGCGCTTCGACGCCGCCCGAAGGGTCCATGACCAGCTCCACGCTCTCCCAGCCCGGCGTAATCTCCATGCCGCGCGCCGCAAAGGCCGGGCTGCCGTAGCCGGTTCGTTCGGAGAACGCAGAAAAGCCGATGCCGAGATAGACGCCGCGCCGGCGCGCCTCGTCTTGGCGGGCGCGGAAGGCCGAGAGGTCGATGCGGGCGGCGGCTTGCTCCAGCGTCTCGCGATAACTGCCTTCGTCGAACGTAAGTCCCGTGGCGGACGTGTAGGGGAAGCAACCGATCAGGTTGCGCTGCCGG
Organism: Xanthobacteraceae bacterium; assembly: GCA_030036975.1. Classification (GTDB taxonomy): domain Bacteria; phylum Pseudomonadota; class Alphaproteobacteria; order Rhizobiales; family Xanthobacteraceae; genus BOG-931. The sequence goes on from JASHSE010000656.1 coordinate 4,781, forward strand.
ATCTCGACCGGGCTCACGCCGAAGGCCGCCGCCGCCTTGTCCATCAGCCGCTCGATGGCGAGCGTAATGACCGGGCGCGCTACGCCGCGGTACGGCGCCATCGGGCAGGTATGGGTGGCGACGCCACGCGCGGTGCATGAATAGGCGCGGACATCGTAGGGGCCGGGCATTTCGGCGGCCGCCATCAGAGGTTCGACGCCGCACGTCGTGGGAAAGCACGAATAGGCGCCGATATTGGCGACGATGTCGCTCGACAGCGCGAGAAGCTTGCCCGCGGCGTCGAATGCGCCCTCAAGACTGACGTGTTGATCGCGGCTGTGAAAACTGGCGATCAGATTCTCGCGGCGATCCTCGCTCCAGGCCACGGTGCTGCGCAGCCGCCGCGCCAAGTACACCAACACCACGTATTCCGGCGGCAGCGACATTTTCTGGCCAAAACCGCCGCCGACGTCCGGCGCCACCACGCGCAGCTCGGATTCGGCAAAGCCCAAAAGGTCGGCGATCGCGGTGCGGTGCAGATGCGGCATCTGCGTCGTGCAGGTCAGCGTGATGCGGCCGGATGCCGGATCGTAGGCCGCGTGCGCGGCACGCGGTTCGAGCGGCGTCGCGTTCTGGCGGTGCGAGCGCAGCGTAACGCCGACGGTGCGGTGCGCGCGGGCGCGCGCCGCGGCAAATTTTTCCGGCGTCTCGATCCCGGCCTCGACGATCACATTGCTCGCGCACTCATCGTGAACGCGCGGCGCATCGGGCCGCAGCGCGTCAATCGCGTCGACAACCGCCGGCGCTTCGGCGATCTCGACCTCGACGCCGTCGGCAACATCCTCGGCCTCGGCCGGTGAGGGCGCAACGGCCGCAGCGATCGGTTCGCCGACAAACCGCACCACGTCCTTGGCGAGCAGCGGCTGCGCGATCGGCCGATAATTGAACTTATGCAGCATCGGCCGGATCGGCCGCGCGCCGGCGAGATCTTCGGCGCGGACAACAAGCGCGCCGGGCGGCGCCTCGATCGACACGATACGGCCCGACGCCACCGGGCTGCGCACGAAGCGCACCCAATGCGCTGCCGCCAGATCGGCCGTGAAGCGGCCGCGACCGGTGACCAAAGCCGGGTCCTCGAGCCGGCGGATGGCACGGCCGACCCACGTCATTGCCGATCCTTTGCTGTGCACGCCGTCCTTGCCGCCTCAAAAGCGCGGCGGCGCGCCATGGTAGGCTTGGCGAATGATTTCGGCGAGGTCGGTCTCCGTTGCCGGCCGCGGGTGCTCGATCTTCACCGTGCTCACTACCTCGGCCGCTTTGCCGATGTCGGCTTCGCGTAGGCCGAGGTCTTTGAGGCCGGTGGGCAGGCCAAGCCGGACGTTGAGGTCGTAGAGGCCGCAGGCGGCGTCGGCAACGCCAAGCGCGCGCTCGATGCGCGCCATGGCGTCGGGCGCCGCGGCGGCGTTGAAGCCGATCGCGTAGGGTATGGCGACCGCGTGCGCATGGGCGTGGTCGAGGCCGAACCATTGCCGCACGCGCTGCGCGATGGCGTGTTCGAGGCCGACTTCGGCGCGGAAATTCGCGGCAAGCCAGGCGCCGTACAAGACCTCGCTGCGCGCATCAAGATCGCGCGGCGCCTTGACCACGCGCGGAAGGTTTTGACCGAGCCGGCGCACTGCTTCCTCGGCCATGGTTTGCACCACCGGATTGGTATCCACGCCGTAGAGACTTTCCACCGCGTGGGCCATGGCGTTCATGCCGCTCGCCGCCGAGGTGCGCGGCGGCAGGTCTAGCGTCAGTTCCGGGTCGTAGATCGCGGTCGCCGGCAGGCAGGCACGGTCGTTGCCGCCGATGCGTTTATCGGCGACGCCGACATACCAGCGCGCCGCCATTTCCGAGCCCGAATAGGTGGTGACGACGGCGATGTAAGGGAGCCTGCTGGCCGCTGCCGCAGCCTTGGCGAGCCCGACCGGCGAGCCGCCGCCGACAACGACAAAGCCGTCGGCATTGATGCGCGCAAGGTCGGTGACGATGCGATCGAACGCCTCGCGCGGCATGTGGGGCGCGGATGCGTTGCAGATTTCGACGACGCGCTCGGCAAGCGGCGCGGTGAGCCGCCGCGCATAGTCGGCGCGATTTTGCGAGCACAGCACCAAGAGCCGCGACATTTTGTGAAAATCGGCCTCAGCGGCGAGCGCCGCAATCGCGCCGGCACCGAACACGACGCGCACCGGATCGGAGCGGAACGTGAAAGGCGTCATCAATTCGCCCGCTGCGCTCCCGCGCACCCGGCCGGATTGAACACGCGCTGCGTCGACGCCGGGTTGTTGGCGAGCGCCGCCACCGGCCGGATCGGGCGCGGCGCGAAATTGCCGCCGCAATTCGGGCAGACGCCGTTGAGCCTGGTCGCGACGCAGTCGCGGCAGAATGTGCACTCGAAGGTGCAGATCATCGCATCGGGGGCCGAAGGCGGCAAATCCTTGTCGCAGCATTCGCAGCTCGGGCGCAGTTCAAGCATCTTTGGTGCTCCTCAATTCGCGTCGACGCTTTCAATTGGGCGCCATGGATGTCCGATCCGGTGAGGTGGCTGACATGATCTACCTGGCGCGATATGGTCGAACGCGACGGGAGGCGCCGCCGTGAATTATTCGACCGACTTCAAGTGCATCCGCAACGACGTATCGGCGCAGGAATGGCAGACCCGGATGGATCTCGCCGCCTGCTACCGGCTGGTCGATCAGTATGGCATGACCGACCTGATCTACAACCATATTACGGCGCGCATTCCCGGCACCGAGCATCTTTTGATCAACCTCTACGGCCTGCTCTACAAGGAGATCACCGCCTCTAATCTGGTCAAGATTGACGCGGAGGGCAGCATCGTCTGGAAGCCGGACACCGACTACGGCATCAACGTCTCCGGGTATGTGATCCATGGCGCCATCCATAAGGCGCGGCCCGACGTCGCCTGCGTGCTGCACACCCACACCCGCGCCGGCATGGCGGTTTCGGCCATGGCCTGCGGACTGTTGCCGCTGTCGCAGACTTCAATCCGCTTCGTGGGCCACCTCGGCTATCACGACTACGAAGGCCCGGCGATCGATCTCGACGAGCGCGAGCGTTTGGTGCGCGATCTCGGGCCGCATGACGCCATGGTGATGCGCAACCACGGCCTGTTGTCCTGCGGCGCCACCATCCAGCAGGCGTTCAACACCATGTATCAGCTCGAACTGTCGTGCCGGTCGCAGGTCGATGCCATGGCGGCGCGCACCGAATTGACCATGCCGGGCGAGAACGTTCTGGCGCACACCGCGCATCTCTATCAGCCTGGCGCGCGGCGGCCTTATGGTGTGCTGGAATGGCCGGCGATGCTGCGGCTGCTCGAGGCCGAGCAGCGCTCTTCAGGTTATCCGCCGTACTGGCAGTGAAACGGCAGCGCCGTCGCCGGGCTTGACCCGGCAATCCATGCTGCAGCTGCGCTTGCGGGGAGTACAAAGGTCGCCTCCGCATGGATGCGCGGGTCAAGGCCCGCGCGTGATGTATCAAAAGGATAATTTGTTCAGAGTGCCATCCCTTTAAAAGCGCCTCGTCTGCGCTCCGGCCGCGACTTTCTCGCCCTTCTGCTTGAGCATCGCCTCCATCCGCTCGATCACCGCGCTCGCCGCGACGCCGTGCATGCAGGCGTGGCCGTAGGCGCAGCGGCTGAGCTGGCGCAGGTAGCACGGCGCGCAGGGCAGGTTTTTGGCTTGCAGCACCGCGCCGTCGCGCCGGTACGGGCCGATCCAGATCGGATCGGTCGGGCCGAAGACGCTGACCACCGGACGGCCGAGCGCGACCGCGAGATGCATCGGCCCCGAATCGTTAGTGACGCAGATCGTGGCGCCGCGAATCAGCGCGGCGAGTTCGCTCAGCGTGGTTTCGCCGCCGAGATTGACGACACCGGGCGCCAGCGCGGCGACCGCATCGCAGACCGCGCGCTCGCGCTCCGAGCCGATTAAGGTGACGGCAAATTTTTGCCGCAAAAAGTGCCGCGCCACTTCGGCGAAAGCGTCGCGGCGCCATTGTTTGGTTTCCCAGATCGTGCCGGGCGCCATCACCACGATCTTGGCCTTCGCGATATCGTAGTAATCGAGCAGCGCCTCGATACGCCGGTCCGCCTCCTGCGGAATCGGGAACGAGAAGTCCGCGGGCCCCTCGTCCAGGCCGAGCAGCGGCCCGACATTGAGATAACGGTCGACCGCGTGCATTTCGAGCGTCGGCACCGGAATGGTGTGCGTGTAGGCGAGCCAGCTGCCTTCGCGCGCGCCCTGCCAGGCGTGCTTGCGGGTCTGCTCGGGAAACGCGCGCTCGGACGCCTGCCACACCTCGGCGCGTGGCCGGTCGAAACCGACGCGCGCCGGCGCGCCGGTCGCCAGCGCCAGCAAGGCGGTGCGCATCTGGCCGTGCATGTCGACCACGAGATCGTAGCTGGCGGCGCGCAGTTTGGTCGCCAACCGCACATAACCGGCGAGCGCCGCAAGACTGCCGAGACCCCACGGTCCGGCGCGCACCGCGCGCGCGAACGCGAGCACGTTGCTGATGGCGGGATGATGCCGCAAAAGCTCGGCGATGCCCGGCGTGACCAGCCAATCGAGCTGCGCATTCGGATAGCGCCGCCGCAGCTTGTTGAGCACCGGGATGGTGTGCACCACGTCGCCGACGGCCGACAATTTGATCAGCAGAATCTTGGAAAAGTCGCGGCTGCGCAACTCGTCCGCCGAGAGGGTCAAGCGCCGGCTCCTCTGACCAATGGCGCCAACCTCGCGCGCACTACACGCGGCCCGGCAAAATCATCTGCAGCACGCGCTTGAAGGACGCCGAGGTGTGGTGGCGCAGCATGGCGATCTGGCGGTTGCCCTGCGAGGTGAGCCAGTTGAACTGAATGACGCGGCGCTCGCCGGAAAACGGCTCGTGGCCATGCCAGGAATTGTTGCTGCGCTTGAACGCGAGCAATGTGCCGGCGACCGGCGGCACTTCGACGATGATATCGTTGAGGTCGCGCGCCGAGTGCAACAGCCGCAGCCGGCCGCCGGAATTTTCCCAGCTCGGATTCATGTAGATCAGAACGGTGATGATTTTTGTCCTCGAATCGGTATGAATTTTACCGTCGCTGGGATCGCAGCGACCGCGCACCGTGGTCATGGTCGGCCGGCCGGAGAGATCGACGCCGAATTTGTCTTCGAACGCTTCGCGAAAGCGTCCGCCGTCCAGTTCGTCGAGCAGTTTTTGGAACCCGGCGCCGAACACGAGCTGATCAGTCGGAAAGCTGCCGGACGAGGCGATTTTCGGATAATCCGCATTGATCGCCGCCAGGCCCGCTTCGCTGACAAAGCCAGGCACCACCAGATGCGCGAACGGCTCGCGCACCAGCGGCGTGGCCGCCAACGCCTCAAGCCTCAGATAATCCGCCATCTTTCCCTGCATCTTGCTTGGCGGCGGACCTTAGCACCGCACCGGTGCGGCGTAAATCAACGGGGTTTCAATTATGACTCTTTGTTGGCGCGTGCGTCTCGGATCGCCTGCCACACGCGTTGCGGCGTCGCCGGCATTTCGATGTGGCGCACGCCGAATTCGGCGAGCGCATCGACGATGGCGTTGATGACGACGGCGAGTGCCGGCACAGTACCGCCTTCACCGGCCGGGCGGATGCCGAGCGGGTGGGTGGTCGAGGGCACTTCGGAGAGTTCCGTCGCATAGGACGGCAGGTCGCTGGCGCGCGGCATGGCGTAATCCATGAACGAGCCGGACAGCATTTGTCCGGTTTGCGGATCGTAATGGGCGTGTTCCATCAGCGCCTGTCCGGCCCCCTGGGCGATGCCGCCGTGCACCTGGCCGTGGATGATCAGCGGATTGACGGCGCGGCCGACGTCGTCGACCGCCGCATAATGGACGAGCTCGATCGCGCCAGTCTCCGGGTCGACTTCGACTTCGCAGACCTGGCAGCCATACGGAAAGCTCGCCTCGGCGATGGTCTGATCGCTTTCCGCATGGAGCGGCCCGCGCAGTTCGGCCGGCAGGTCGGTGCGCTCGACTGCCGCGCGCGCTACCTCAAACAGGTCCACTGCGTGGTTGGTGCCCTTCACGGTGAAGCGGCCGGCCTTGAACTCGATATCGGCGGCGCTCGTCTCCAACAAAAACTCGGCGATCCGCGCGGCCTTCTCGATGACGCCGTCGGAGGATTTTTTGATCACCAGCGAGCCGAGCCGCATGCCGCGGCCGGAATGCGCGCCGCCGCCGACAGTCACGCGGTCGGTGTCGCCGGCGATCACGCGGATCGATTCGAGCGGCACGCCGAGCCATTCGGTGACGAGCTGGGCGAAGCTCGTCTCATGGCCCTGGCCCTGTGAGGTGACGCCGATCACCAGTTCGACGATGCCTTCAGGCTTGACCAAAATCTCGGCCTTCTCGCGCGGCACGCCGGTCGAGACGTCGACGTAATTGGCGACGCCGATGCCGCGGCACTTTCCGCGCTTTCTGGCCTCGGAGCGACGGCGCTTGAAGCCTGCCCAATCGCCGAGTTGCTGCGCCGTCTCCATGGCGCCGCCGTAATCGCCGCTGTCGTAGGTTAGGCCGAACGGATTTTTGTAAGGCAGCTCTTTTTTCTTCAATAGATTGCGCCGCCGCAGGTCTACGCGGTCGAAGCCGTGCTCGCGGGCGGCGAGATCGATCAGCCGTTCGATCACGAAAATCACTTCCGGCCGGCCGGCGCTGCGATAGGGCCGGGTCGGCGCGGTGTTCGACAGCGTGGCGCGGGCGCGAAAGTGCGCCGCCGGCATGCGGTAGACGCTCGACATCATCTGCACGCCCTTCTGCACCATCGAAAAATTCGTGGTGTGGCCGCCGAGATTGCCGAGGTTGCTGCCACGCATGGCCAGGAACTTTCCGTCGGCGTCGAGCGCCAGTTCCGCTTCAACAACGAGATCGCGCGCCTGATAGTCGGAGAGAAACGATTCGTGACGTTCGATGATCCATTTCACCGGCCGCCCAAGTTTTTTCGCCGCCCAGGCAATCAGTGCGAATTCCGCGTAGATCATGCCGCGGGTGCCAAAATTGCCGCCGACGTCGCCCATCAGCACGTGCACCTTGTCGGACAGCACGTCGAGAATGGCGGCGAGATCGTCCTTCAGGCGAACGGCGCCGCCGTTGCCGGCGTAGAGCGTGATGCGGCCGGTCGCCGCATCGTAAACGGCGAGCGCGGCGCGCGGCTCCATCGGCACGCCGGTGACGCGCTGCACCCAGGTTTCGAATCGCGTCACGTGCGCGGCGCGCGCAAACGCCGCTGCGGTCGCCGCGGCATCGCCAAGTTCGGCATCGAAGCAAACGTTTGAGGCAGCCGCCTCGTGCACACGCGGCGCGTCCTGTCGCGCTGCGGCAGCGGTTTCGACAATCGCCGGCAAAATTTCGTAATCGATTGCGACTTTCTCGGCGCCGTCCTTCGCCGCGTAAAGCGTTTCACCGACCACCATCGCCACCGCTTCGCCGACGAAGCGCGCCTTATCGGCCGGTAGCGGATAATGCGCCGCGGTGAACGGCTCGGCGCCGTCGCTATTGCGCAATTTGATTTCCGCCGGATGCGCCGACCACGGCTTGTGCGGAATCGGATGAAGTCCGTCGGCCAACAGATCGGCGCCGGTGAGCACCGCTAGCACGCCGGGCACCGCCAGCGCCTCGTCCTTGGCAATAGCGCGAATGCGCGCGTGCGCATGCGGCGAGCGCACCATCACGGCATAAGCTTGGCGCGGCAAGTTTTCGTCGGCGGTGTAGCGGCCGGCGCCGCGCACGAGCCGTAAATCCTCGCGCCGCGGCACCGGCGCGCCGATGCCGGAGTGGTTTTTTGGGGATGCTGTCATCTTTTCTTGCACTCGTCGTCGATTTCTCAGGGAATTGTAGCAATGCTGAATGTCGATAGGGAATGGCGGATGCCGGGCATTTGCGCAAACGACAGCGCGCGGGCGCGGTTGCGGTTCTCGACGTCGAGGACAACGATGCCTACCCTACGATCCTCCGCCTTGCGCGTGCTGACAAGCCGCCGCTGCGGATGTACAGAGAAGAAAACCGTGCGGAGGATCGTCGTTGCTCGCTCGCGATGAGCAGAACAAGCCGGTAGATTGGGTCGCGCGTGCACGCGCGCTGGTGCCGCTGATCGAGGCCGCCGCCGACCGCATCGAGGCCGAGCGTCGCATCGTGCCTGATGTCGTCGCGGCGCTGCACGAGGCCGGCATCTTTCACATGCTGCTGCCGCCGGCGCTCGGCGGCGGCGGTGCCGATATCGTTGCCTTCAACCAGGTGATCGAAACCATCGCGGCGGCCGATGCCAGCACCGCGTGGTGCCTCGGCCAGCAGGTGGCGTCGACGCAGGCCGCCGGCTACCTCGATCGCAAAATCGCGCGCGAAGTGTTTGGCCCGCCGCATGGCGCGGTGGCGTGGGGTCCGCCGTCCGGCGCGACGGCGAAAGTCACCGACGGCGGCTACGTCGTGAACGGCCGCTGGCGCTTTGCCTCGGGTAGCGGCCATTGTCCGTGGATCGGCGGCCACGCGGCGGTGGTCGAGCGCGACGGCAAGCCGCGGCTCGACGACAAGGGCCGCCCGGTGCTGCGCACCATGCTGTTCCGCAAGGAGCGCGCCGCCTGGACCGACATCTGGCACACGATCGGACTACGCGGCACCGGCAGCAATCAATATGAGGTGAAAGATCTGTTTGTGCCGGATGCTTACACGACTTGGCGCGACCAGCCATCCGACCGCACCGATGACGGGCCGCTGTTCAATATTCCGCTGCTCACGCTTTACGGCATCGGCTTCTCCGGCGTCGGGTTGGGCTTGGCGCGTGCCAGCCTCGATGCGTTTATGACGCTCGCCGCCGGCAAGACCGGACGCGTCGGCCGCGGCCTCATGCGCGATAACCCGGTCATCCAGTCCGAGGTGGCGAAGGTTGCCGGCGGTCTGCACGCCGCGCGCGCTTTCCTGCGCGACATGCTGGAGGAAATCTGGGACGCGGTGAACAAGGACGGCGCCACGCTCGAACAGCGCGCGCGGCTCCGCCTTGCGATTACCGGGGCGCTGGATCAGTCCGTCGTCGTCGTCGACTTCGCCTACACGGCCGCCGCCACAAGTGCGATCTTCAACGGCAGCCCGCTCGAGCGCCGCTTCCGCGACATGCACACCGTCACCGCGCAAGGCCAGGCGCACATGTCCAATTTCGAATCCGCCGGCCGAGCCTTGTTCGGTCTTGAGCCGAGCCAACGACTCTAATGCTGTTGTTGAATCATCAGATGAGACGATCCGTCCCAATTTGTTTACCTCACCCTGAGAGAATGTGAATCTATTCGCGTTTTGCGATTTTCGAAGGTCCTAAGTCCTTGATTTGACTCAGGTCGCAAACCTCCAAAATCAATAGATTCACACGCTCTGAGGCGCGAGCGAAGCGAGCCTCGAAGGATGCAGGCCGAGGCGCTCGGGCCATCGCCCTTCGAGGCTCGGCGCTGCGCGCCGAGCGCCTCAGGATGAGGTTAGAGGTCGTGTGCTGTAGACGTTACGCCGCTTCAACGAAGAAGACGTCGGTCTCGAAGGCGTAGCCGCAGGCTTCGCACGACCAGGTGTGCCGCACCCGCCGCTCGTTGAGATATTCGGACCAGTCCGGAGCCAGGAGCCATTCGCCGCATTGCGGGCACTGGTTCTTGTTGGCGACGGCGAGCCGGTCTTTTGCCGCCTTGTTGGTCTGCAGGGTCATCGTCATCTCCCTGGACCCCTCCCTTTGTTGGACAAGAGCATCGCCCAACTCTGTGGCACCGGCGTGACGAAGCTGCGTCAGCGGAGCGGAGAAGGGATGGAAATGTCTTGCCGGCGCGACCGGTGGCTCGATTGCGGCGCTGCCGCTCGTGCAATAGATTCACAAAGCCGGCGTCGACTTGCGGCACCGCACAAAAAGGTGATGGAGACCGCCATGCCCAACAAGCGAACGGAACTTATGGCGTTGACGATCTTCGCACTCGCCGCGTGCGGGGTTTTGGCGAACGCAGCCGGCGCAACGGCTCCCGCCGTGCGGCATCAATCGACGGATGTCCGACTGCACAGTTCCGATCGGATACCCGCTTTCCCGGGAATGAGTGGAATGAAGCCGCCGCCGCTCGTCGTTGCGCAAAATCCGTTCAGTTCCTTCAGCCTGCAGCAAATGCCGGAACCGCCGGTGTCGCCGATCAATCCCGGCACGCTGCCCGGCACGACGGCGGCGATCGGCGGCAGCGCCACCGGCACCAATCCGATCACCGGGCTGCCATGCGACGGTTCCGGCTCGATCTCGGTCAGCGGCGCCGGCGGCCTGCCCGGCACCACCGCGACCCCGCCGCCCGGCACCAACGAGACGCTCGACCAAATCCCGGTCGGCACGCCGGTGTTCTCCAGCATCTACGGCTCGCAGACGAGCTTGGGGGCGTGCTGAGAGGATTGGGCCTGCTGTTCGCGCTCGTCGGCAATTGAGCAATTTATTGCTACTTGTCCATTATTGTCGCTTTCTTCGGGGCATGTTCAAAGGCATCGAGCGCAGCTGACTTAGCAATGACGCGTTCGACGCAGACTCTATTGGTGTCATGCGATCGTATCTGGCGGGTTTGTCAAGTACCACGCGACAGCATAAAGCAACGCTATACCGAGCGCGACACATATGCCGACCGCGACTTGAATTACGGGTTCACTCATGCGTTGGTCCTTTCGTTCAGAAGAGACCTTGGCGATGGTATTTAATTCGTGGCCCCTTGTAACTGCCAACAGCGCGGATCGGGCGCTCTGCCCGCGTAGCGTGGGCGACGCTCGCAAGAGCCCCGGTTGGACTGGCCGCACCAATCAACTCGGAAACCAGTGTATCATGTCACGAGGTGGCGGCGGCGCTGGCTGCGCCAACGTTGGTGTTGGCCGTGCCGACGGCGGTGCTACCTGGACGAACGGTGCCGATGGCGGTGCTACCAGGAGCAAGGCTTTTACCGGATTTGGTTTCAAGGTCGGTGGCGTTCTTTTCGAGAAGAACGACTGCTTTGCCGGCGGCTGATCGACGCCGATCAAAATTGTCTGCGGCACGAAACCATTCTTTGCAAAGATCACCGATTGGCTTTCGACAGGCAATGCAAGGGAGCAAGGTGTTTGGCACGTCAGACCTTGCGCGGTGCGCACGTCGGCGCCGGTTGGTTCCGACTCGAATTGCACGGTCTGTGGCGACGGAGGCGACATCCTTTGCTGCGACAGATCGAACTTCAACACAGAGCATCCTGCGAGCGCATAGCTCATCGTGGCCGCGATAGCGGTTAGGATAAACCCAATGCGCGGCATGACCGCCTCGAATCACCGAAATGCAGGCTCGGCTGGCGCGCTTCTTCTGGTTTAAGTGTGGTAAATGCTTAGTTAACGCCCGTCGCCAGTTCGTCATCGCGGCCGACACGGCACGCGCTCCATCGCCAGCGCCTCGCCGCCGTCCACAGTTCTTTGTTTGCTCTTTTGTTTGATCGCCATCGATATTGGACTCGGATTGGACCAAATCGGTAGCGGCTTCTGCTAAACCCTTGATTTCACTGGCGCGCCCTACGGGAATCGAACCCGTGTTTCCGCCGTGAAAGGGCGATGTCCTAGACCGCTAGACGAAGGGCGCGGGGAGACGGGCGCGTTGTTGCGACACGCCCGATGGCGCGCGACATATAAATGTGTTCGGCAGGGGCGGCAAGAACCGCCGCCAAGAACGCCGCCAAGAACGCCGCCAAGAACCGCTGCTGAGCTCACCACTTCCCGGTATTCGGCATCGAGGTCCACGGCTCCTTGGGCGGCAGCGGCGTACCCTTCTGCAGAAGCTCGATCGAGTGCTTGTCGGGCGAGCGCACGAACGCCATGGTGCCGTCGCGCGGCGGCCGGTTGATGGTGACGCCGGCCTTCATGAGGCGCTCACATAACGCGTAAATGTCGTCGACCTCGTAGGCGAGGTGGCCGAAATAGCGCGCCTCGCCGTAATCCTCGCTATCCCAGTTGTAGGTCAGCTCAATGAGCGGCGCCTGGCGGGTCGCGGGGCCCTTGGCGACAAGGTCGCCGTCGTCGGGTCCGGCCAGGAA
>JASHSE010000657.1 GCA_030036975.1 Xanthobacteraceae bacterium
TCGCTGATGCACGCTGCCGAAAGCCAGCGCCGCTGTCCAGGGCCAGCTTGCGCTGCCCGTAAGCCGGGCTACTATTTAGCAAGCGCCCGACAACAGCAGCTTCTGCAATGACCGCTGACCTGTCCCGTTTCATAAAACCCGGCCGCGTGCATCGGCGGATCTATGCCGATCCGGCGATTTTCGAGCTGGAAATGGAACGCATTTTCGGCGTCGCCTGGATCTATGTCGGCCACGAAAGCCAGGTGAAAAATCCCGGCGACTATTTGCGCACCTTCATCGGCCGCAAGCCGGTGGTGCTGGTGCGCGACGGCGAAGGACAAATCCGCGTCATCCATAACCAATGCGCCCATCGCGGCTCGCTCGTGGTCGCCAACGACCAGGGCAACACCAGCGAGTTCCAATGCTGCTACCACGGCTGGACCTATCATCTGGACGGCCGGCTCAAGGCGGTGCCGTTGCAGCACGGTTATCCGCGCGATTTCGATCCGAAGAACCCGAACACCGCGATGCTGGCGGTGCCGCGCGTGAAAAGCTACCGCGGCTTCGTCTTTGCCAGCGCAGCGCGCGACGGCGAAAGCCTCGAGGACTTTTTGGGCCCCATGGCCACGTCGCTCGACGACATGATCGACCGCGCGCCGGACGGCGAGATCGAGGTCGCCGGCGGCACGTTCCGGCACGCCTACGACGCCAACTGGAAGCTTTATCTGGAAAATCTTTGCGATGCGGCGCATCCATGGTTCACCCACCGCTCGTCGATCGACGCCGCGCAGCAGCAATCCGACCAGGTTTTTTCCGACGGCTCCGGCGAGATCGCGATCCGGCAGATGCGCCAGAACGGCGCGCCGTACAGTTTTTGGGAAACGCAGGTCGGCATCTGGACCTATCCGAACGGCCACTCCTATCTCGGCGACTATCACGACGACGCCAAGCTCGTCGCCGCGCTGAAGGATCCGCTGTTCCGCGACTACATCGCCGCGATGGAGAAGAAGAAAGGCAAAGCGGAAACCCGGCGCGTTCTGGAAGTTCGCCGCTGGAACAGCAACATTTATCCGAACCTGTCGTTCATGAGCCAGTTCCAGCAGCTGCGCGTGGTGCATCCGGTCGCGGTCAACCGCACCGTGGTTTACACCTGCAATTTCCGCCTCAAGGGCGCGCCGGCGCAAATGTTCCGCAACACCATCAGCTTCGCCAATACGGTGAACGGCACCGGCTCGCTGGTACTGACCGACGATCTCGAAATCTATAACCGCATCGGCCTGGGGTTATCGAGCGAGGGCGCCGAATGGATCGAAATCGGCCGCGGCTTCGAGACCGACGTGCCCGATGCCCACGGCGGCCGGCGCGGCAAGAACTCGACCAGCGAGGTTTATATCCGCAACATGCTCGACGCCTGGCTCGGCTATATGACCAAGGACAGGCCCCCACCCTTCCCTCCCCCGCTTGCGGGGGAGGGGAAGGTGGCGGTGCGCGCGGCGTCATAAAGCATGGGGCGAAGGCCGAAAAAGCGCGCGCGACGGCCGGCGGCGCCGCGGCGGTCCAGAGTGTCCGCCATGCGCGCGGCGCGTCTGGCCGCGCCGCCGCGGCTCGATCTGCGCCGCTGCGAACAGTTTCTGCTGCATGAGGCCCGGCTTCTCGACGAGGGTAAATTCGACGACTGGCTCGCTTTGTTCACACCGGAAGCCTGGTACTGGGTGCCGAGCGAGCCCGATCAGGCCGATCCGTTCGAGACGGTGTCATTGCTCTACGATGACCGCCGGCTCCTGGAAACACGGGTGCGGCGGCTCTCCAGCCCGCGCATGTATTCGCAGGAGCCGCGCTCGCGCACCACCCGCATGGTCGGCAATGTCAGCATCGAGGACGGCCCCCTCCTCACCCTCCCCCGCTCGCGGGGGAGGGAGGGGTGGGGGTGCACGGTGCGCGCCAAGTTCATGATGATCGAATACCGCCGCGAGCAGCAGCGCCTGTTCGGCGGCACCATGCGGCATCGCCTGGTGCAGAGCGACGGCCGCATCATGATCGCCTGGAAGCGCGTCGACCTGGTCAATTGCGACGCGCCGCTCGACGGCATCACCGTGCCGTTTTGACATCGTCATTCCGGGGCGCCGCGTAGCGGCGAACCCGGAATCCATAACCACGGCCGGTGCAGAATCTTCACCGAATGTGGTTATGGATTCCGGCTCTCGCGCTGCGCGCTCGGCCGGAATGACGCTTACGTTCCCGTCGGCCGATGCAGCGCGGTGCGGGTGCGCTGTGCGGTGAGCCATTTCGAGCGGCCGGCGAGCGCCAGCGTGAACGCGCGCAGCGCCGGCGGCCAAGTGGTCGGCAGGCCGAGCAGATAAGAGATGCGCTGGGCGTGCTCGGTGAGCGGCCGCTCCGCGCGCTCCCATGTCGCCAGCGCGGTGGCGACGTCGCTTTCGCGATAGAGATATACCGCAAGCGACAGCGCGTTCATCATGGCGCAGCCTCCCCCCTGGCCGATATTCGGCGGCAGCGCGTGCGCGGCGTCGCCGATCATGGCGACGCGCCCGGCCGACCAGCGTTTGAGCCTGATCAGGTCGAAGCGGTCATAGCGGCCCTGCTCGCCGATGCGGTCGATCAGCTTTTGCAGATGCGGGAACGCGCGCTGCCATTCTTCCCTGCGCACCGGCACCGCCTTGGCCGCCTCGTCGCTGTCCAGCATGGTCAGCGCAATATAGATCTCGGTCTCGCTGCACGGCGTGTAGAGCACGCGGCGCGTCCCGGACCAGTACTCGACCGTGGTGGCGCCGCCGTCGCTGCCGGCGCGCTCGGCCGCGGTCTTTTCCATGAGCAGCCGGGTGCAACCGTCCACCAGAAATTTGCGCTTCGCCAGCAGGCCGAGCGAATCGCGCAGGCGCGAGTTGCTGCCATCGGCGCCGACCACGAGATCGGCCTTTTGTCGCCGGCCGTCCGCGAGGATGAGCTCACCCTCGGGCGTGGCGCCGACCGCTGCCGAGCCCATGACGATCTCGACACCGGAGCGCGCCGCCGCGGCGGCGAGCGCGTTGATGACGTTCTGGCGCACGATCGAGAACACGCGGCTGCCGGTCCAACGGTGCACTGCGATCAAACGGTCGCGGCCGTCGCGCACTTCGCGGGTATGGGCGAACGGCGCACCCTTCACCGCCTCGGCGTAGGCGCCGACCGCCTCCAGCACGCGCAGTCCGTTCTCGTAGATGTAGATGCCGGCGCCTGTCGTGCGCAGCCGGTCGGCGCGCTCGTGCACGCGCACGGTCCAGCCGCGCTGCGCCAGCGCGCAGGCCGCGGTCAACCCGGCGAAGCCGGCGCCGGCGATCTCGGCGTGCCGCTTGCTCATTGCGACGAGCTTATTATCATCGCCGGCGAACAGGGCAATGTCGGCCCGAGCGGAGAAGAATCATGGCCCGATTGCGCCATTTTGCCGTCTGCGTCAAAGACCTCGACAAAGCAGCCAAGTTCTACGAAAGCGTGTTCGAGCTCAAACGCATCGCGCGTGAGGACCTCGACATCGGCTCGGCCATCTACATGAGCGACGGCGTGATCAATCTCGCGCTGCTCAACTTTTCCACCGGCGCCGGCAGCAGGGCCTCGGACCTGAAAGATCCAAAAACCTTCGTCGGCGCCCACCATTTCGGCTTTCAGGTCGAGGATCTCGCCGAGACGCAGAAGCGCATCGAGCAGAACGGCGGCAAGTTCTTTTTCGATCTCGGCGACGAGCGCCACGGCAATTTCGAGCGCAAGTTCAAGGATCCCGACGGCGTGATCTTCGATATCTCCAAG
>JASHSE010000658.1 GCA_030036975.1 Xanthobacteraceae bacterium
ATGCCGGTCTGGCTGGACGCCAAGGTCGTCAATATGATCAGCGTGTGTCTCGACACCACGCTCACGACCACGCACTGCAACCGCTACAGCTTCCGGCCCTACGATTACGCGCCGGCCCAGGCGGTGGCGTTCGCGCCGACGCTCACGAAGATGGCCAAGAAGTGGCATATCGCCTATCTCGACTATGCCTGGGGCCAGGCCACGCGCGACGCCTATATCGCCGAGATCAAAAAGAACGGCGGCCAAGTGACCGGCACCACCGGCATCCCGCTCAATACGCCGGACATGACGCCGTTCCTGTCGAAAATCTCCGGCGACATCGAAGGCCTGTTCGGCATCTTCTTCGGCAAGGACGGCGTCACCGTCGCCACGCAGGCCTACGATCTCGGCCTGACCAAGAAATACAAGTGGGCGGGTGACGGTTCGATTTCCGAATCGACCAACCTGATCGCGATCGGCAACAAGATCGACGGCTTCATCGCGATCAACCGCTACATCCCGGTATTCCAGGGGCCGCTCGACACGCCGTATCACCACGCCTGGTTCAACGAGGCAAAAGCGCGGCTGGCGAAGATCGATCCATCCGGTCCGCTGCCCGACAAATACGTGCAGTCGAACTACGAAGCGCTCAACGCGCTCAAGATCGGCATGGAAAAGTCGAAATTCGAGGGCCGCGGCGACACCATGAAGCTGATCGAGGCGCTCGAAGGCCTCGAACTGAAAGCCGGCCCCGACTTCCCGCAAGGCGACAAGACCATCCGCAAGGAAGACCACCAGGCCTTCCCGCAGGAATTCATCTTCGAAGTGTCGGGCGGAACCTACCACCTCAAAGAGACCGTGCCGGGCGCCAAGACCATGGTGCCGCCGGCTTGCACATTCTCTGCGTAAGTGAGCACAAATCAGTCTGCGGATCTGCGCTCTCCGGCTGCCGTCCGGGGAGCGCAGATGCCTCTTCTTAAGACAGAACGCTTGTCCGTCCGGTTCGGCGGACTTGCCGCGCTCTCCGACGTCGATTTCGAGCTTGGCCGCAACGAAGTACGCGCCATCATCGGACCGAACGGCGCGGGCAAGAGCACGTTCTTCAATTGCTTGACCGGCGTGTTGCGCCCGACCCGCGGCCGTATCATTTTCGACGGCGAGGACATAACCGGACTACCCTCGAACGCCATCTCGCAGAAGGGTATCGCGCGCTCCTACCAGATCACCAATATCCTGCCCAATGTCAGCGCGCTGGAAAACGTCCGCATCGCGGCGCAATCGCGCCGGCACGGCTGGAACATGATCGCGCACCACGCCGGGCTGCGCGACATCAACGAGAAAGCGGAAGCCGCGCTCAAGTCGGTCGGTTTGCTCGCCAAGGGCCACGAGCTCGCATCGAACCTTTCGCACGGCGAGCAGCGCAATCTCGAGATCGGGATCGCGCTCGCGACCGAGCCGAAACTGCTTTGCCTGGACGAGCCGACTGCCGGAATGAGTCAGGCCGAAACCGAAGACACCAAGGAATTGATCCGGGGCATCGCCGAAAATCTCACCATTCTCATTGTCGAGCACGACATGCAGATCGTGATGGAGCTTGCCGACCGCATCACCGTGCTGCACTACGGCGCGATCCTTGCCGAAGGCACGCCGGCCGAAATCCAGCAAAATCCCCGCGTGCTGGAGGTCTATCTCAAAACATGAGCAGCGCCGCCGCCGCGACAGTGAATGCACCCGCAGCAACCCCGCTCGTCGAGGTTGACGGCGTTCACACCTATTACGGCAAGAGCCACATCCTGCACGGCGTTTCGCTGACCATAGCGCCGGGCGAAGTCGTCGGCCTGCTCGGAAGGAACGGCGTCGGCAAATCGACGACGCTGAAGACGATCATGGGCCTGCTACGGCCGAGCCGGGGCACCGTCATGCTCGAAGGCCGCGCCATCGCCGGAGTACCGCCGCACAAACTCGCCCGCCGCGGCATCGGCTATGTGCCGGAGGACCGGCGAATTTTCCGGCTGCTCACGGTCATGGAAAATCTGCGCACCGGCCTCGACCGCGCCGGCATGACCGAACAAAAGCGCCGGATGCTGCTCGACAAGGTCTTCGCGTTCTTTCCGGTTCTGGCAGAGCGGCGCAACCAGGCCGGCGGCACGCTGTCCGGCGGCGAACAGCAAATGCTCGCCATCGCCCGCGCCATGATGCTCGAGCCGAAAATCATCCTGCTGGACGAGCCGACCGAGGGCCTGATGCCGCGCATGGTCTCGCAGATCCGCAACATCATCGAGCTTCTGCACAACGAAGGCGTCGCCATTCTCCTGGTCGAGCAGAACGTGCCGTTGACGCTTGCCGCGAGCCGGCGCGTCTACATCATGGAAAAAGGCAGCGTGCGCCACCACTGCGCCGCCGCCGAGATCGACCTCCACCACCCCGTCATCAAGCAATATCTCGGAGTGTGAGCGATGGCCGCGATCGGACAATTTTTCCACGCCATCCCGCTCGACCTCATCATCATCCAGACGGTGAACGGCCTCGTCACCGGCATGATCCTGGCTTTGATCGCGTCCGGCCTGACGCTGATCTTCGGCATCATGGACGTGGTAAATTTCGCCCACGGCGAGCTGTTCATGCTCGGCGCCTATATCGGCTTCGTCCTGTACGTCGCGACCGGCAGCTTCTGGCTGGCGCTGGTCGGCTCGTCCCTGGTCGTCGCCATTCTCGGCGCCGCGCTGCAGATCGCGACCTTGCGGCCGCTGATCGGACGCGACCCGCTCAACACCATCCTGGTTACGTTCGGCATTTCGCTCATTCTGCAGAACTATGCGCTGTGGGAGTTCGGCTCGACGGTGCGCCGGGTGCCGCAGCCGGTGAACCAGGAGTTCACGCTGTTCTATCTGCAATATCCCTGGTACCGCATCCTGATTGCCGGCCTGTCCGCCGCCATCATCGGCGCGTTCTGGGCGTTCCTCAAATACGGAAAGTTCGGCATCTGGATCAGGGCGACCGCACAGGACCGCGTCATGGCGCAAGCCATGGGCATTCCGGTGCCGTGGGTCTACACCGGCGTCTTCGCCATCGGCGCCGCCATGGCGGCGGCGAGCGGCGTATTGTTTGCACCGCTGGTCGGCGTCAGCCACACGATGGGGCTCGACTGGGTGCTGCAAGCTTTCATCGTCGTGGTGGTCGGCGGCATGGGTAACCTCGGCGGCTCGATCGTCGCCGCCATCTTCATCAGTCTCCTGGAAGCCTACGCCTCGATCTGGCTTGATCCGTCGCAGGCCGTGATCCTGTCCTTCGTCGTCCTGATCCTCACGCTGCTGTTCCGGCCCACCGGCCTGTTTGCACCGGCAACGCGATGACCACGACGCCGCTTGACAAGACCGGCGCGCTGCCGTCCGGCAAATCCGGCCTGAGCCATGCCGCCGTGTACTGGATCGGTTTCGGCGTGGTGCTGGCGCTGTTGATCGCGGCGCCGTTCGTGCTGTCGGAGTTCTGGCGGCGTTTTCTCACCGAAGTGCTGATCTGGGGCCTGCTGGCAATGTCGTCCGATCTGTTGATCGGCTATACCGGCATCGTCTCGTTCGGCCATTCGGCTTTCTTCGGGCTCGGCATGTATGGCGCCGCGGGCGCGCTCCTTATCGTGAGCCCGCCCAATCTCTGGCTCGCCGTGCTGTTCGGGCTTGCCGGCGCGGCCGGCGCCGCGCTGTTCGTCGCCTATTTCTCGACGCGGCTGCGCGACATCTATTTCGCCATCACCACGCTGATCTTCAGCCAGATTTTCTACGTCATCATCTTCACCTGGACGGCGGTCACCGGCGGCGAGAACGGCCTGATCTTCGATCGCCCGCACCTGAGCATTCCATTCCTCTACAACGCGCG